>CAYNKH010000015.1:0-29579 GCA_964397745.1 uncultured Bacteroidales bacterium
CATTATTCGCTTTTGACGAATAATCAATTTGTTTTGGTTTAGTTGTCCCTGGCTCGCTCGGATTTGCAATCCGAGTGTTGCGGTACTGTAATCTCAATTTTTTTTAACTTTCCATCATCCGCCTTTTTTGCGGTTATGGAAACGTTAAAAAAGCAAAAAGAACATAAAGTACAACAAATTTTTGCGGTTTTGAGGTTTAGTTGTCTTTACTTACGTTTACATTGCCTCCAATTTATTAGCCGAAACAAGATTTGATTTGTTGTTTTCGGAAAATCAAGGTTTGAAACCACTAAAACAAAAAAAGATTATCTTTACACCATGAATTTATTGCAATCATACAATCTTCCAGATACAAGTCTTTTTGAACGGCAGGAGCAAGGAATGTTAGTTTGGCAACCAGATAAAGTTTATATTATTCTTGGACAACGAGATAATATAGAAAATGCGGTTGAAATTGTTGCAGCAAAACGTGAGAATGCTGTTATAATGCAGCGTCCAAGTGGAGGACATGCGGTTGTTCTGACACCAAAAACTTTTGTAGTCTCAATTTTATCTCGTGAACATAAACTTACTGCTTTCAAAACTTTTTTTCACGATTGCAATATGAAAATTATCAAAGCTTTAGAAAAACAAGGAGTAAATGGATTAAGCATTCAGGGAATTTCTGATGTTGTTCTAAATGGAAAAAAAATTATTGGATCGTCAATGTATAGAGGTAAAGATTTTCTGTTTTTTCATGCTGTAATTAATGTTGCCGAAGAACCTAATTACATAGATCTATTTTTAAAACATCCAAAAACTGAACCCGAATATCGAAAAAAACGAAAACATGCTGAGTTTATAACTTCATTGAGCGAACAAGGATATAAGATTAGTTTGGAAATGTTGAAATCTGATATTTAAATAAATTAGTATTATATTTGCATAAAACATTTGATAAAACAAGTTATTCATGTGGAAAGAACTTTCAAAATATAGAACAAAATATCTGAGCCTTGGATTGGATCAAGTTATTGATTATGAGAGATTCTGCATGATTTCTATTGTGTATCATTCTACAAAAATTGAGGGCTGTTCGTTAACAGAAACTGACACTAAAGTTTTATTGGATAAAGATATTACAGCTAAAGGAAAACCTTTGTCTGATCATTTAATGGTAAAAGACCATTTTAACGCATTTTTATTTTTAAAAGAACAGGCAACTCGTAAAGCTGAACTTTCGATTGGTTTTTTAAAAAAGACAGAATCTATTCTTATGAAGAATACTGGAACTGTAATTAGTGCAATAGGTGGAGATTTTGATACATCGAAAGGTGAGTTTCGTTTGGCTCAGGTATATGTCGATAAAAAGTACTTTCCTGATTTTAAAAAAGTGCCAGATTTAATTGACGAATTAATTAAAAACATTAACAATAAACTTAATCAGTCTTTAGATGAAAATGATATTCTGAAATTAGCAGCTGATGTTCATTATAATTTAGTCAATATTCATCCTTTTGCTGATGGAAACGGAAGACTTTCCAGATTATTTATGAATTATATTTTAATGTATCATAATCAAGCCTTTGTTAAAATTTTTACCGAAGATAGAGCCGAGTATATCGATGCTCTTAACCTGACTGAAGAAAATGCTAATCCTGAAATATTTCGAGATTTCATTGCCTCACAACAGATAAAGTTTTTTAAAAATGAAATAGAAAAATACCAAAATGCTAAAAAGGGGTTTAGTTTGCTTTTTTGATTTTATGAAAATCAATTTATGATATCAAATACTTGATTTTTTTATTCTAAAAATTCTTCATCAAAATTTACCAAATAAAGCTTTTCGGTTGCTCTTGTAACAGCGGTATAAAGCCATCTTAGGAACTCGTATTTGTTTTGCGGTGTCATTGCTTCTTTGTTAAGCCAACCATGATCGACAAAAACCGCTTTCCATTGTCCACCTTGCGATTTGTGGCAGGTAACAGCATAGGCAAATTTTATTTGTAAAGCATTAAAATAAGGGTCTTTTAAAATTTCCTCATGTCGCTTATTACTGGCGGTAATGTGTGCATAATCAAGTTGTAATTGTTGATATAAGTCTTTGTAATAATTTTGTGGCATTGCAGGAGCATCTAAACTTAAAGTGTCAATAATTGCTTTTACCTCTATTTCAAGTGCCGGATAATCAATAAAACTAACCGTCAAATCAACATAAGTATGTCCGTATAGTTCCTGTCTTTTACCAATTCTTATTACTTCGATTATGTCGCCATTGGCAATAAAATCAATTTCGGCTTTTACGGGCAACCAACTATAATTATTTTTGACCACCATTAGCAAATCGCCATGCGAAATATCTGCTTCTTTCCACATTATTCGGTTGCGAATGCCGAGATTATATTTATTTGCAGTTTTATTTGAGCGACAAATTACTTTCGTTTCGTGTTCGCCAAATTTTGAAAAGCAGGTTTCAAGTTCCTCTAACAATTCGGCACCGTTGATGTTTTCTATATCTTTAAATCCTTTTAATTCCAATTTAGGAAAATTGAACTCATCATTTGCAATAATTTCTCTAATTAAAGTTGCATTGTGTAATATTCCTGATTCTTCGCTTTGTCTCACAACGTCGTTTAATTCATTATTATAGACTTTCATACCTAAGGATTCGAGATATGTCTTTTCTAAAGCAGGACTTAGGATTGTACCAATAGGCGGTAATTGTGCAGTATCTCCTAATAGTATTAGTCGGCAATTATTGTCACTAAAAACAAAACTTAGCAAATCGTCCAATAATCTGCCGCTACCAAATACGCTGTTACCAGTATCAATATTTCCTATCATTGAGGCTTCGTCAACAATAAAAACAGTATCTTTATTAGTGTTAAAGTTGATTGAAAAGCTGCTTTCAGTCTTTTTTGTCGATTTTTGTCGGTAAATACATTTATGTATTGTAGATGCAGAGTGTCCAGAATAATTTGATAAAACTTTTGCAGCACGACCAGTTGGTGCAAGAAGAACAGTCTTGATTTTCATGTCCGCAAGTAAGTTTATCAGTGCACTTATCAGACTTGTCTTTCCTGTACCAGCATATCCTGTGAGGGTAAAAATGCTGAACTTTTCTCTGTCGTTTAAAAAAGGTAATAAGTTGTTGATTGCCTCTGTTTGACCTTGTGTAGGTGTATGTCCAAGTTTTTGTAGTAATTGTGAATTAAAAAAGTTTTTTATCATTATTTAATATTTAAGTCTAAATCTTGCTATTAATATAAAAAAATAAATTATTTTTGTTGGCAAAACTAAATTAAAATTGCGAAAATGAATAAAACAGTTGGAATTATTATTAAAATTGCACTTTTAGGTGTTATTGTAGCTTTGGCTTATTTAATTGTTGTCGGAATAAATAAACCGATTGAGTTTGAGGAACAACGAGTATTACGTTTTAATCAAACGATTAACAGGTTAAAGGATGTTAGAACAGCACAGGTCGCTTATAAAGAAGTTACTGGTTTTTACACTCCCGATTTTGATACTTTAATAGATTTTATCAAAAAAGAAGATATTCGAGTAGTACGAGCTATCGGTTTTGTCCCTGATAGCTTAACTGAAGCTGAAGCACTAAAACTTGGTGTTGTTTCTCGTGATACCTTTTATGTTCCGATAATTGACTCATTGTTTAAGCACATAAGGTATCCTATCGATTCTATGGCATATACCCCAGCTGGCAAACGTACAAGGTTTTTGATGGATACAGCTGCTGTTATGACAGGTTCTGGTGTGGAAGTCAAAGTTTTTCAGTGTTATGCATTAAATAAAGACATTCTTGATGGACTTGATAAACAGTTGATTATTAACTATAATGCGCTTAAAAACGATAGTTGTTTGAGAGTTGGTAATCTTATTGAAGCTAATAATAATGCTGGTAACTGGGAGTAAAATCTAAAATGAAAAACCTTTGTATTAAAGATAAAGATACAGAGAATATAAATCCTTATGATTTAAGTCTATCCATCCTTATTTCCAAGGGTGGATTTTCTTATGTATTATATAATAAAGAACAAAAAAGATTTAGTGCTTTAGTGTCACAAACTTGTGATAAGCCTAGTAACTTTGAAACAGAATTTAAAGAGTTTGTACTAAGTGAGGAGTTGAATATTAGTAATTATCAAATAGTTAATGTTGTTGTTGCAGATCATCGTGCAACCATTATTCCCGATGCATTATTCCAAAGTGATAAAGTAAACGAAATTTATAATCTTAATTTTTTTCCTGATGCCGCAAGAATAGTTAAATATTCAAAATTGGATAAATCAGGAAATTATCTAATATATTCGGTAAGTAATGGTATTATTAAAGTTTTAGATGAGTTATTTGCTGAATACAATTTGTTTCCACAATCTCATAGCTTTATCGAATCGTATTTTACGGATAATAAGTTAAGCGACAAGCCTTTAGATGAAAAGGTTTTTGTGCAGGTGTTTTGCGATTTCTGCGATATTTTAGTAATAAAAGATTCGGCTATTAATTTTTATAATACTTATACTTACAAAACAAATAATGATCTTTTATATTATTTGATAAATATTTTTGACCAATTAAAACTTTCGCAGGAAAATGCTCAGCTCGTATTCTCAGGTTTTATCGAAACTGATAATCTTGCTGTACTGAATTTGCGTAAATTTGTATCCTCGGTTTATTTTGAGTCCCAAAATACAGATTATAAGTATTTTTATAAATTTCAAGAGACGGCTCCACATTATTATTATAATTTTTTAAATATAGTTTCATGCGTATAATTGGCGGTAAATACAGAGGGAAATCAATTGTTCCCCCAGCAAATTTTAATGCCAGGCCCACAACAGACTTTGCTAAAGAAGCATTGTTTAATGTCATTAATAATTATTTCAATTTCGAAAATATAGATGTTCTTGATCTATTTAGCGGTACAGGCAGTATTGCCTATGAGTTTGGAAGCCGAGAAGTTAAATCACTTGTTGCAGTTGATAGCAATTATCAAAATACTGCATATATCGAAAAACAATTCGAAGCTTTAGGGTTTGATAATGCTCGAGTGTATAAATCTGATGTCTTTCGTTTTCTTAATCACTGTAAACAGAAATTTGATTTGGTTTTTGCTGATCCACCATATTTATTAGAAAATATTGAGGAAATTTATCATTCTGTTTTTAAAAACAAGCTTCTAACAGAAACATCGCTTTTAATTATCGAGCATTCCGAAAAAAATGACTTGTCCTCATTACCGTTTTTTGTTATGGAAAAAAAATATGGAAGCGTTCGCTTTAGCTTTTTTGATCCAGAAGTTAATGATGCGTAATTACGAATATTTGTGTAGAATAATAAAAAAAAAGGGAATTGAGCAAGGTTTTATAAAAAATGTTTATATTTGGTCTTGTTATTAAACTGATATGCAAAACAAAATTAATTCCATACTTAGCAAAAAAAATCTTAATCGTGAGGATTTGATTTCATTGCTCTCGGCAAATGCTTCTGAAACTGAACTTATTTATAAAAAAGCTGCAGAAATTAAGTCTAAATATATAGGTAATTATACTTACTTCCGAGGATTGATAGAACTTTCTAACGTATGTGCGAAAAATTGTTATTATTGTGGTATTCGCAGAGGAAATAAAAAAGCAAAACGTTATACTGTAACCGATGACGAGGTGTTGCAAGTAGTTAAATATGCTTTAGACCGTAATTGGGGATCAATAGTAATTCAAGCAGGAGAGAGGCAAGATAATGTGTTTATTGACCGAATTGAGGGTCTTTTGAAGAAAATCCAAGCTTTGTCGTCAGAAAAAGTAGGTATAACATTGTCTCTTGGTGAACAACAAATCGAAACTTATGATAGGTGGTTAGAAGCTGGAGCAACAAGGTATCTCGTGCGTGTTGAGACATCTAATGAGGATTTGTTTTATAAAATTCATCCGAAAGACAAGCTACACGATTTTGAGTTGAGAAAGCAAGCCCTTAAAGATTTGCAAAAAGCTGGCTATATGACAGGTACAGGAGTGATGATTGGTTTACCTTTTCAAACTATGGGCGATCTTGCTGATGATCTTTTGTTTATGCAAGAATACGATATTGATATGTGTGGAATGGGACCTTATATTGAACATGAAGACACTCCCTTATATCGTTATAATGATGTTCTACTGCCTGTAGATGAGAGGTTTAATCTTACGCTTAAAATGATAGCGGTTTTAAGAATTTTAATGAAAGATGTTAATATTGCCTCTGCAACAGCATTGCAAGCAATAAATCCTCTTGGTAGAGAAGAGGGTATAAGGTGTGGTGCAAATGTTATCATGCCAAATATTACACCTCTTAAGTATCATGAAGCTTATAACCTTTATAAAGGAAAACCGCAAATTGTTGCAGAGACAGACGAATATATTAAACAACTCGAAACGCAGATAAATGAAGCTGGCGATGTAGTTGGTTACGGAGAATTAGGCGATCCTTTACATTTTAAAAATAGAACAGGGTCTTAACGGATATGAAAGTATTAAAAAAAATATTTAGATTTTATTACGAAGGATTTAAAAATATGCCCCGGTGGGGAAAACAAATGTGGCTGATTATTCTTATCAAAGGTTTTCTTGTTTTTGTGTTGGTAAAATTTATTTTTTTCCCAAATCATTTAAAGACAAACTTTGACACTGATGAGCAACGAAGTGAGCATGTTATAAATGAGTTAATTAAAACTGCACAGGATGACACAATTACTACTGAACATTGACCCAGCCTTAATTGACTGGTCGAGGGCTCAATTTGCCCTAACCGCAATGTTTCATTGGATTTTTGTTCCAATAACTCTTGGGATATTATTTATTATTGCGATAATGGAAACAGTTTATGTAAAAACTGGTGATCCAGAGTGGAAACGAATTACTAAATTTTGGATGAAATTATTCGCAATTAATTTTGCGGTTGGTGTTGCAACAGGTATAATCCTTGAATTTGAGTTTGGCACAAATTGGTCGAATTACAGTTGGTTTGTCGGTGATATATTTGGAGCTCCGCTAGCAATAGAGGGAATAATGGCATTTTTTATGGAAACCATATTTATTGCTGTGATGTTCTTTGGTTGGAATAAAGTAAGTAAAAAGTTTCACCTTACAGCAACTTGGCTAACTGCTTTGGGAGCAAATTTGTCGGCTTTATGGATATTAGTGGCTAATGCGTGGATGCAATATCCCGCAGGTATGCTGTTTAATCCAGATACAGCACGTAACGAAATGGTCGATTTTTGGGCGGTTTTATTCTCGCCTGTTGCTGTAAATAAATTTCTACACACTGTTACATCAGGATATACGCTTGCTGCTTTATTTGTGATTGGGGTTAGCTCATATTTTTTGTTGCGAAAAAGAGAAACCTTGCTCGCTAAACGAAGTATAGTAATTGCATCTGTCTTTGGATTTATTTCGGTAATGGCACTTATTTTTACAGGACATGGCTCCGCCGTGCAAGTTGCTGAACATCAACCAATGAAACTCGCTGCAATGGAAGGGCTGTATGAAGGTGGACAAGAAGCTGAACTTATTGGATTTGCAATCCTAAATCCTAAAAAGGAAGTTGATAATGACGAAGAGCCGTATTTGTTTAAAGTTGGGTTTAAAGGGGCATTGAGCTTTTTAATAGATTTTGATACAAAAGCTTATGTGCCTGGTATAGCTGATCTTGTGTACGGAGATGAGCAAAATCAAATATTGCCTGCCGAAGAAAGAATTAGAAAAGGTAAAATTGCCATGAATGCTCTTGTTGCATACAAGGAATTTAAAGAGCAAGGAAATGATGAAGAGGCAAAATTGCAGTATGATATTTTAATGGATAATTATGAACACTTTGGGTATTCTTATATAAAAGACCCAATAGATATTGTACCGCATGTACCAACTGTCTTTTATAGTTTCCATATTATGGTTATATTCGGTACAATGTTCGTATTAGTTTTCCTTATTTTTGCGTGGCTGACAATTACCAACAAAATTGAAAATTTCAAATTTGCAAAAGTATTATATATAATTGGTCTTGCTTGTATTCCTATGGCTTTTATTGCCTCTGAAGCTGGCTGGGTAGTTGCGGAGGTTGGTCGTCAACCATGGGTTGTTCAAGACCTTATGACTGTAGATGCTGGCGTTACTAATATTTCGAGCGGTGCGGTACAAACAACCTTTTGGATATTTGCTTTTATTTTTACTGGACTGTTAATCGCCGAAGTTAGTATTATGCTAAAATTTATTAAAGACGGGCCTGCTAAACCCGAAAATGAAGGAGGAAAATAATTATGATAACTGCAGAAATTACTCATCTCTTTTTTCAGCAATATTGGTGGTTGCTAGTGTCCTTATTAGGTGCATTACTGGCGTTTTTGCTCTTCGTTCAAGGTGGACAAACTCTTATTTATACAATAGGAAAAACCGAAAACGAACGTAAAATGATAGTGAACACCTTAGGGCGTAAATGGGAATTCACTTTTACAACTTTAGTTACGTTTGGAGGCGCTCTTTTTGCAGCTTTTCCACTTTTTTATGCTACAAGTTTTGGTGGTGCCTACTGGTTGTGGATTGTTCTTTTGTTAGCTTTTACATTGCAAGCGGTGTCGTATGAGTTTAGGTCTAAAGCTGCTAATGTGTTTGGTAAAAAGTTTTACGAAGTATTATTGTTTATTAATGGATTAGTGGGTACCGTTATTATTGGAACTGTAGTTGGTACTTTTTTTAATGGTGCCGATTTTTCGTTAAATATGCTCAATAATGTAACTTGGCATAATGAAACCAGAGGACTTGAAACATTGTTAAATTGGCATAGTGTTAGTTTGGGATTGTCTGTGTTTTTTCTTGCAAGAATTCTTGGAGCTTTATATTTTATATTAACTATTCAGGATGAAAATATTTTTAGACGCTCAAAAAAACAAATTATAATCAATCTTATACCTTTCTTAGTTTGTTTTTTATCGTTTTTAACTTATTTGATGATTAAAGAAGGCTTTGCTGTTGATACTAATGGTGCTGTTTTTATGGAGAAATATAAGTATCTGCATAATTTGTTAGATATGCCAATAGTATTAGCAAGTTTGTTGGTTGGAATCATTGGGGTTTTATGGGGTGTCGTAAAGACTTTATTTAGTAAAAATAATTACGAAAAAGGTTTTTGGTTTGTCGCTCCTGGTACTGTCCTAACGGTATTCTCTTTGTTTGTGATAGCTGGATTAAATAATACCTCATTTTACCCCTCTATTGTCGATTTACAAAGCTCATTGACAATACAAAATTCAAGCTCCAGTTTATTTACACTTAAAATTATGAGTTATGTGTCTCTGTTTATCCCAGTAATGATTGCCTTGGCAATTATTTCCTGGAGAGCCATAAATAAACATAAAATCACTGAGGACGAAATGAATGACAAAAATGGAAAATCTTATTAAATTTAAAATATGGAACATCTAAAAGAAATTATTAGCCTCTTATCATGGCCCGTTATGATTTATGTTTCTTACCGACTTGTATTATTAGCATTAAAGTATTTTGAAAAAAACATAGAAAAACAAGATAACTAACTAAAAACTAATTTTATGATTACATCTTATCAATTTGTAAAGTTCAAGGAAGATTCATTTGTAGAATTCCATCGAAAATTAGCAGAGCAAAATACTGTTTCGTGTTTCGATTTTGAAGATAGTATTATTGATTTTAAACAAAACGATACCAATAGGTATAAGTCTGACTATAGAGAGAAGGTTATAAAACTAATAGCTAAAAACAAGGCACAAATCCTTAAGTCATGGATTGGTTTCCGAATTAACGAATATGGAGATAATCGATATCAGGATGATATTGAGGCACTTAATAAACTTAATGAAATGAAGTTTAGAGTTTTGTTTCTGGCAAATGTTACTACTCCCGAAATATTAGAGAAATTTCTAAATGAAAATCAAAACATAAACTTTGAAGAGGTTATCCCAATTATTGAAAGTAATGAGGCTTTTGTAAACCTTGAGGAAATTATTAAGTTTAAACATCCAAAATTTAAAAATGTGGTTTTTGGACATTGTGATTATAATCTTAGTTGTGATGTATTTCCATTTATTCATCAAGATAATCCACGATATTGGTTTTGGGTTCAAAAATTTGAAAAACTTTGTAAGGAAAATAATAAAGGCTTTGTAAATTCAATTTATTTAAACCTTAATCATAGTTTGCATTTTAAATTGATGCTTAAAAATACAAGTCGATTTTTTGATAACTGGGGACAGATTACTCTGAATACTCAACAAAGCACTGATGCGTTTAATTTTAAAGATACAGATTTGATAAATGTGCGAGAACTCAATCTTTTGAATGATATGAATATTACCGAATATGCCAATAAAATTGTAAAACTCTTTGAGAAATACAATCCTGACGGCAGGGGATATACTATAATGCCTGATACAAAAATATTTATTTGTCCACAGGAATATTTGGCCGCTAAAAGATTTATTTCAGGTTAAATATTAAAGAAACGACCGTTGTTTATCATTGACTTTTGTCATTTGAGTTTTGCTGTAAACTCTTTAGTTTTACATAATTAAAATAATTACGATATGAATAAAATTGCTTTAATCTCAGGAGCGAGTGCAGGTATTGGTTACGCAATTGCCGAGCTTCTTGCCAATAATAATTTTGACCTTATTATCACTGGACGCAGAAAAGAACGTCTCGAAATTCTAAAATCAAAACTTGAGAAAACCACAAAATCTAAAGTTATTTGTCTTTGTTTTGATATTAGAGAAAAACAAGAAGTTTTTAATGCAATCGAAACTTTGCCTCAAGAGTTTAAAAAGATAGATGTACTTGTAAATAATGCTGGACTTGCCTCTGGACTTTGCTTAATTCAGGACGGAGATATTGAGGATTGGGAAAAAATGATAGATACTAATATTAAAGGCTTGCTGTATCTAACTCGTGCCGTTTCGCCCTTAATGATAGAAAATAAAAAAGGACATATCGTAAATATTGGTTCACTTGCTGGCAAAGAAGTTTATCCAAACGGTAATGTATATTGTGCAACAAAACATGCTGTTGATGCTTTAACTAAAGCTATGAGAATAGACATGTTGCCGTATGGTATTAAAGTTTCTCAAGTAGCTCCAGGTTTAGTCGAAACTGAGTTTTCTATTGTGCGATTTCACGGCGATAAAGAACGTGCAGATAATGTATATAAAAATTTGAAGCCTTTACGTCCAGATGATATTGCTGATGCAGTTCTGTACGTGGTAACAAGGCCCGAACATGTTTGCATTAACGATATGCTTATAACTCCAACGGCACAAGCTTCTTCAACGAATGTTATTAGAAACAAATGAAATTTTATCGTGAAATTTTAATCGGAATTGCGAAAAGGGCAGGAGAGGAGACACTAAAATATTATCAAAAAGATTTTGTAACAGATTACAAGTCAGATGATTCGCCAATTACTATTGCTGATATTGCAGCTAACGATATTATTGTTTCAGAATTAAATAAAACAGGATTAATAATTATTAGTGAAGAGTCTTCGCAAATTAAATATGAAGCCCGCAAAAATTTAACCGAATATTGGATAGTTGATCCTATTGATGGAACAAAACAATTTGTTAAAGGTGAGGGTGAATTTACTGTAAACATTGCTCTTATAAGAAATAATAAGCCTGTCGAAGGTGTGGTTTTTGCTCCCGCTCTAAAAAAACTTTACTATGGAAATATTGTTGAAGGTGCTTTTCTTTACGATTTTTCTGGTAGTGAAGAAAATATCAAGAGGCTTACTGTTCTAAAAACAAAGGGTTTAAGCATGATTGTTAGTAAATCGCACCTAAATAAAAAAACTGAAGATTTATTAGCTCAAATTAAATTAGAAGTTCCAGATTTAAGTATTCATAGTGTTGGCAGTTCATTAAAGTTTTGCCGTATAGCAGATGGAAGTATTGATGTTTATCCTCGAATTGGTTCAATATCAGAGTGGGACATAGCTGCTGGACACGCAGTTTTAATGTCCGCTGGAGGTCATGTTAAAGACTTAAATACTGGGCATGAAATTCTATATAATTCGCCTAATCTTAGAACGCCTGATTTTATTGCATATCTTGATAGTGCTAAATATTATATGATTAAAAAAATAATTAGTGGTTAGGGATGGGGAGTTTTTTAGGGATTTTATGTTTATTTGAAATTAATAAAATAACACTTATTTTGCGGAAAAATCTTTTATGAAAAAAAAACTCGTTTTAATACTAAGAAAGTTCGGTTTAATGCAGCTTGCTGATAGATTCCGATATTTTTATCATTTTTTGAAAACAAGAAAAGCGAGAAAGGATTTTTTGCAAAAGCACCATACTGTTGTAATCCCTCCACCATATCATGTATATGAGACATATCGTCTTAATTATAAGAGTTATTATTTTGGTGGCAAAGAAACCGCAGTGTCTCTAATTGAGGATTTTAAAAAATATAAAACACTGTCTAATATAAAGATTTTAGATTGGGGCTGTGGACCTGGGCGGATTGTTAGACACTTGCCGAATCTTTTACCTGATTGCGATATTTATGGCTCGGATTACAATTATAAATACATTGAATGGTGTAATGAAAATTTGCCAGAAATAACTTTTAAGACTAATGATTTGACTCCGCCATTACAGTTTGAGCAGAACTATTTTGATTTAATTTACGGAATTTCAATATTTACTCACCTTTCCGAAAAAATGCATTTTAGTTGGGTCGAAGAGTTCAAAAGAGTTCTTAAACCAGGTGGAATCCTCTATATTACTGCACACGGCTTAGCTTTTAGACAAAAACTTAGCGATGCTGATAAAACCTTGTTTGATGCAGGAAGATTAGTTTACTCCAAAAAAACAAAAGAGGGACATAGGACGTTTGTTGCATTTCATTCCGAGAAATTTATGAAAGAGCTGTTTTCTGATTTTGAAATACTTAGTCATAATCCTGGCAAAACTGAGGGGCTATCTATTTCACAAGATGTTTGGATTGTGCGTAAAATCATTTAGGCATTTTACACAAGGCTAACAATTAAACGCTTATAAACAGCAATATGTATGCACAATAAAGTGCAGAAAATAATTGTTATTTTCCGCTATCAGAAAAGTATTTCATAAATTGTGCTCGTTGATATGCCTGTGGATTTGTGATTTTTTCTTGATTTGCAATGCCAATAATTTCTTTGATGGATGTGAAATTGTTTTCAGACAATATTTTTTCAATTTCTTGCAACACAATTACTAAATCACCTACGCCGTTTAAGTATAGTCCCGAAACCATTTGAACCGCATTTGCACCCGCCATCAGGTTTTTAATAACTGCTTTTCCATCATGAATACCTGTTGAAGCTGCTAAATCGCATTCTAATTTGTTAGCAAGAATTCCTGTCCACCTTAGTACCATTGAGTTTTCTTCTGGTGTACTGTATAAATTCCCTGATCCCACTTTTTGAGTTTTAATATTGATGTCGGGTGAAAAGAAACGGTTAAAAAACACCATTGCATTGATACCTGTATTAGAGAGCCTTGTCGCAAAATTTGCAAAGCCCGAGAAATAATAACTCATTTTTACAGCAATTGGAATGTTTACAACAGATTTTACAGACTTAATGATGTCAAAATATGTTTGTTCTATTTCTTCACCTGTTTTCTCTGGGTCGGAGGGTAGTATAAAAATATTTAATTCCAAAGCATCTGCTCCAGCATTTTCAATTTTTTTAGCAAACTCAATCCATTCGCCGTTCGAATCGCAGTTAATACTTGCAATTATTGGAATTTTGGTCTGAGTTTTAGCATCTTTGATGAGTTTAAGGTAATTATTAAGCGAATTTTGTTTTGTGTAGAAACCAATATAGTTTTCAACATCAGAATATGAGTCAAAAATATTATTCATTCTTTGATTGTCAATATCCATTAAGATTTGCTCCTCAAAAAGTGATTTGAGAACTACTGCGGCAGCTCCATTCTTTTCTAAGTTTAGAATGCTTTCTACGTTGCCTGTTAATCTCGATGCTCCGATGATTACTGGGTTCTTGAGTTGTAAACCCATGTAGGATGTTGATAAATCTACATTCATAATTTCTACTTTTTATTGTTTATATAATTATCGATTCCAATAGCTGCTTTGTGTCCATTAGCAATACCATGAATTACGTCTGGTCCTTGAATAATGTCGCCACCTAAAAATAACCATTCTATACTTGATTGGAAGTGTTTATTTACAATAATTCTACCTCTATTATCCATTTCAAGATTTTCTTTTATTGAAACGCTTAAATAGGAGAGGTCCATTCCTTGTCCAATTGACTCAACAATCATATCTGCCTCAAAGAAATTTTTGATATTTTCATCAAATTTTGGATTAAATCGACCATCTTCGTCAAAAACGGACAAGCACTTAACAACATGTAGTCCTTTTACTTTGTTATTTTCAATTTCAATTTCAATCGGTCCCCAGCCTGGTATAATTTGAGCTTGTTCTTCACGTCCTTCAATAATCTCTTCACGGTCAGCAGGCATAATATCTTCTGATTCTAAGGATGTTGTAATAATATTTACTTTTCCGTATTTTTGGTTTTGTAAGCGAGCCATTGAACGAGTGATGTCAAGAGCTACATTCCCGCCTCCGATTACTACAATTTTCTTCTCTATTGGTATTTCATTCCCAAGAGATATTTCACGCAATAAATCAGTTGCAAAGTAAACATTTTCATTATCTGATCCTGGTATTTTTGTGCTACGACCGAGATGCAATCCTGTACCAGCGAACACAGCGTCATAATCTTTATTGAGTTGCTCTAATGTAATATCTTTTCCAATTGTAGTATTATATTTTATTTCTACTCCAAGCGATAAAATGTAATTTATATCTTTATCAATTTGGTCGTAAGGCAATCTATATTCTGGAATGCCATATCTCATCATACCACCAGCAAGAGGGAGCTTCTCAAATATTGTACATGAATATCCCATTAGTGCCAAGTAGTGAGCAGCCGATAATCCTGACGGGCCTGAACCAATAATTGCGACTTTTTTACCATTTTGTTCAATTGTATCTGTTCCAAGTATGTTTTTGAATTTTTCAGACGGGTTTTGATCAGCAATATATCTTTTTAACCATCTAATTGAAATTGGATCGCCTTGATGTCCTACTGAACATACTGTTTCGCATTTGTGAGTGCAAATACGTCCGCATATTTCGGGCAATGGATTTGTGTCATATAAAATTCTTAATCCTTCTTCAAGATTATCATTTCGGATAGCTTTTATATATTCTGGGATTCCCATCTGTGCAGGGCAAGTTGCAGTGCAAATACCACATTCTACACAACGGTCTGCTTCTGCTAATGCTTGTTCTTTTGAATATCCTTGAACGATCTCAATAAATGATTTGTCTCTTTCTTCAGGATGCAATTCGTTCATTTCAACTCTGTCGGGATTGTAGAGATTGTAATTTGGTTTTTTCCAACCTTTTTCAGAATTATCCCATGGTTTAGCATCAGCTCCTGGAACAAATAAGAAGTTATCAGCATCTTCGTCAATCCAAGTGAACTCATTAGACATTGATAACGAATTAGTTGTACAAATATCTACACACAAAGCACACCAGCAGCACCTGCCATAGTCTATTTTCGGACGTAAGCCGCTATCGCCGTGTTTTGTTTCAATACCCTCAACAGGCACAAGGTCTATTGCTGCATTTTGACAAATGTCTTCGCAAGTACCACAACCAATACACTTGTCAATTTCGTTTTTATGAAAACCACGATATCTGTCAGCACCTTCCCTTTCAAGAGGCTTTTTTATCGTTAAAGGCACTCTTATTAGATGTTTCCATGCGGTAAAAGGTGATAATATGTCGTTTATTTTTCCCATTTTTTTAAATTATTCTATTTTCACTCTTAATTTGTTAATTTAATTCCAAACATCGAATTATCTTTCAATTTCTGGTGGATATGTATGTAATGACACCATCAGTCCAGCGATATCTGCTAAATTACAGTTTATTATCATTTTTTCGAGAAGAGAAATGGCATGAGTATAACTTGGACCTCTCACGTTTATTCTTCTTGGATATTCTGTTCCATCAGCAACCATGTAATATCCATATTCACCACGAGTGCATTCTGCTTTTGAATATGTTTCACCTTTTGGGACTTTCCAGTGAAGAACGTTTGGGGTTTCGGCTCTTATGTCTCCTCCATCAGGCATTTTTGCCATTATTTGTCTAATTAGATCAATGCTCAAAAGTAAATCTTTTCGGCGTAAATCGGCACGATTGTAGATGTCCGAATGGCTTGCAGTAATTGTTTCAAAGTCTAATTCAGGATAAGCAAGATATGGGTTGTCTTTCCTCACATCAAGTGGAATCCCAGCCGCTCTTGCATTAGGTCCTGTTATGCCAAATTTGTAAATCCAGTCTTTTTCAATAATACCCATATCTACAGAGCGTTTTTTGAATACTGCATTGTTAAACATAACTTTATCAACATCTTGCATCATTTGCTCGATGAACTTTAGATTTTCTTCCATTCTTTGTTTGAAGCCTGCTGGTAATAATCCACGTACTCCGCCAGGTATTATATACATGTGATAAACTCGTCCACCTGTAAGTTCTTCAAACCTATCAAGCATTGAGTCTCGCAGGTAATTCGTCCACTGTCCGATAATGCCTTGTCCAAATGCACCAGCTTGTCCGCCAATCCACATAAGATAACTTGCAAGTCTGGCCATTTCGAGAACTAATGTTCTAAGCCATTTTGCAGTTTCGGGTATTTCGATGCCAGCAAGTTCTTCCATTGCAGCGGCAAAACAATATTCGTTAAAATCTGGTTCTGGCACTGAAACACGGCAGACAATCGGAAAACATTGTATGTATTTTCGGCGTTCCATAAGTTTTTCAAATCCACGATGCAGATAACCCACGTGCGTCTCACAATCCATAACTTCATCTCCGAGAAGAGTAATTTCAAGCGACATATTGCCCGTAATTCCAGGATGTTGTGGACCATGCCACATCTTTAGATATTTGTGAGAGCTTAAATCAATATCAATTTTCCCGTGTTCATTCTTTTCCGGAAATAAACTTCTATCTTCTTTTATGTTAAATAGTTTACTCATCTGGATATAATTTTTGTTTCATATATTCAACCGGATTGTTTTTTGTTCGTCCCTCACGTGGGAAATAAGTGTCTTCCGAATATTTTTTTGTGTCAAAATCTCTTCTGTAAGGTGGTAATCCATCCCAGCCTTCCAATATAAATGGTTTATCGACTCTGGGGCTATTTGGAAAGTTTATACCGAACATTTCTTTTAGTTCCCGTTGGTATGTTGCTGCTTGTTCCCATAAGTTATGAATAGATGTCATTTCAGCTTTTTCTCTATCAATAAATACACGTAATATCAAATCCATTTTTAATTCAGGATTATTGATTATGTACGATAATTGAAACTGTTTTTTTTCAATCCAATCAACTGCTGTAAGAATTGCGAGATGCTTAAATCCCTCATTTTTTTGCATATATATGAGTAAATCCACAGCTTTATCTTGTTCAACAGTCAATAATGCAGTTGCATCATTCTGTTGTTTAAAATCGCTAATTGGATACAGTTTTTCTATTTTATTTATTATTTCTTTCATAGGATTGAATTTACCAGTTATAATCGGGCATATCCCAATCTTTAATTATTTTTTTCTGATTTGATTTATACCATTCAAATTTTTCGGCATACACATTATATCCTTCTCCACGTCCTTCGCGAATAATCTTTTTTAGTTGGTCGAATCCTGCTAAAAGTGACTCGGGTCGTGGCATACATCCTGTAACATAAACGTCCACTGGGAGATAATAATCTAATCTGTTTATTGTATTATAACTGTCCCAATACATGCCTCCGTTAATTGTACAACTACCTAGTGCCATTACATATTTTGGTCCTTGCATTTGCTCATAGGTTCTGATAACTCTTTTTAATGTTTTTACGGATAAATATCCTGAGATTACAAAAACATCTGCTTGTCGTGGAGTTGGACGCCATTGTATTCCATAGCGATACGCATCAAATTTAGGAGTCATTAGCGGACGCATTTCAATTGCACCGCAACCTGTTCCAAAACCTAATACCCAAAGCGAACGGCTTCTGGCCCAATTTCTAAAATTCTCAACTATGGCGATTGATGATTTTTTATGTACTTCGGGAATGTCTTCACAAAAATAATCTTTTAATGGATCAACCTCTATTGCTTCTCCTTCTGGAGAATATACTGTTCTTTTTTCTGTATGCTCTTTACTCATAACTATTCTTTTATAAGAATTTTGAAACTACTACTGCCGCCACACCTATAACTAAAGGAACTCCTAAATACCATCTTACCGACTGGTCAACTCTGAAGCGAGGATACACAACTCCAACAACAACAGATAACATATAGATAAAAAATGTTTTAATAATAAGCTCTCCCCAAGTGTTTGCTCCACCAAAAAGTAAGTTCATAAAAAGGATAAGTTTAGCAATAGGAAAAATTGCTCTGTTTAGTTGTAATACTCCAAGAAAACCCGAGTGGAATTCCGTTGGAGGTCCAATAGGAATTTCTTGAGGTGCAAGAACTACATCGAACGGGCTTCGTCCCATGGCTGCAAGAAATGCTAATAACATAGCTATGCTTGCAAGTGGATTAGTGAAAAATGACCAATTTAAAATTCCACCTTGTTGTGCTGCAACGATTTCCGTAATATTCAAAGTTTGATATTGCACTGCTAAGGATATAACCGCTAATGTTAGTGGTAATTCATAGGCTGTAACCTGACTTAATCCTCTTGATACTCCAATGGCAGAGTGTGGATGCCCACTTTCGCCTGCTCCTAAAGCCATTCCTAATACTCCAAAAAATTGGAAATATAAGATTAGTAATAAGTCTCCGCTAAATGAGAAATTTTGAAACATATTGTTACCAAAAATAACTGGCATAAACATCAATAAGCCAATACCTCCTGTTAGTCTAAAAACTGGTGCAATATAATACATAATGCCATGACTGATGCGCGTACGTTTGCTGTAGTTTTTGATTATATCAATGTAAGGTTGATAAAATGGGATACCATATCTGCGTCCAACTCTGGCACCAATTTTTCTTATAATTCCCTGCACCAATAATCCATAGTTTAATACAATAAACAATGTTAATAGTGCAAATAATATTTGTTTAAATAGTGGGTCCATTAAAATCCTCCGAATGAGATTAAGTAAATAACTAAGATAAATGCCACAATATGAATTAAATATGATTGTCCGTTTCCATTATAAATATTTGTAAACTTATCTGAAACGGAGTGTGCTCCTTCATCTACTCGTTGCCAAAAGTTTGTTATGCCAGGAGCAACCAAAAAACCAACAGCTTTTTGGTAAGGTGCAAAGAAGTTATATGCAAAGTGTGTAGTTTCTGGTAAGAATGGTCTTTCGGCAGCATAGCCAATGTTGAATTGCTTTACTTTTTTTGCTTTACGATTCATAAAAAGAAGCCATGCAAATACAACTGCAAAGATGCCAATTACGATAAACATTACGATTTTTCCATTCCAGTAACCAAGTGCAGTTGTTGCCATTTGGCCATCCCATGTTATTGCACCATGTGGAAAGTGTGGCAATAGCATTTCACCGATAGGTTTTAATAAAGAGTTTGGAAGCATTGAGAATACCATTATTACTAATAGGATTAAATACTGAGGTACTAAAATCCAAAATGGAGCTTCTTTTATGTTGCGATGCTCATCTTTAGGTTGTCCAAGAAAAATTGTGTGGATTAATCTAAAACAGTAGAGGAATGTGATTATTCCTGAAAAGAATAGAATCGCTCCTTGTAAGAACCACTGTTTTTCTACTACCGCTTGAAAAAACAACCATTTTCCGGCAAAACCTGTTAGTGGCGGAACTCCCGCAAGTACTATTATACCAATTAATACAGATATAAATGAGAAAGGCATTTTTTTGATTAGACCTCCCATTTTATACATATCTTTTGTTTTTACTCTCCATACAACACCACCAATTGCCAAGAAAAGCAATGCTTTAAACATAAAGTGAGTAACCGAAAACGAAACAGCCGTTAACCAGCCTAAATGAGACATCAACGAAAGTCCGAATAAAACATATCCTAAGGCTCCAATGCTTGAATAAGCGAGTAATTTTTTTGCATCTTCTTGAAAAGCAGCCATTAGATTTCCCATCAAAGCTGTGATAACAGCAACCCAACTAAGAATGTATGCAAAACTGATATTACCAATAAATTGCTCGCCCATAGCAAGAAATAGCATTATTAGACCAAAAACGCCTGCTTTGAGAAGAATTGCCGATACCATTGGAGAAACATCCGCCTCGGCTTCGGCATGAGCACCTGGCAACCATATATGAAGACCAATTGAGGCGGTTTTAGTCATAAATCCGATTGCAAGCAAGCCAAAAATCCAAGGAGCATACAACTCAATATTTGATAATATATTTAAAGAAATATCTGATTTGCCAATTGATGCCATACCGAATCCTGCCAAGATTAAATATGCTCCACCCATAGAAAATAGCATGTAACTTAAAGCATGTTTTATTGATTTTTTACCTCGTAAAATCAAAAAGTATGAACCAATTGTCATTAATTCCCACGCAAAAAAGAACTCAAGCGTTGTTGTTGCCTCAACCAGTCCAATTAAACCTGCAAACATCATTAGTGCAAATGGATAAAAACCTTGACGTTTACCTTTATATGCATAACCTGCAATAAGTGTTAAAATACCACCTATAATAAAAATTGCAGCAAAAACGCCTTGTATATCAGTATATGATTCGTAATTAAAATAATAGTAGGCTGCCATTGCCACAATTGCGAGTGTGTTTTTTATAAAAGCTGGTAAAAACTCAATAAATGCAAATCCAAGTGCAACTGCTAGTGGTAAATAATTGATGAGACTAGCATACTTATGTTCGCTACTAATGTAGTAGCCAGCTATAAATGTAGTTGCTGCAAAAATTAAAAGTGGGATTAATTGATGTAGTTTTACTTTAATTTTTTCATTATTTGGCATATCTAATTTTATAGCATATCCAAGCCATCTAAACATAAAGACAATTTCAAAAAATGAGCCTATAAGAATAGCAAATATCCAAATAAAATTTTTAGTTTCTGCTAATTGCATTACTAATTCCCATTTTCCAAAGAAACTTGGAAAAGGAGGGAGCCCTGCAAGAGAAAAAATGAAAATGCCAAATAATACGAGCAAAATTTTATTAGTTCTAAGTATCGACCAATTTTTTATTGAATCCTGTTTTATTATACCAGAAATCCAGAACAATCCTGATTTTGCTAAAAAATGACTTATCAATATCGAAATGACAATAAAATACGTATAGCTTCCTATCACACTCGACAAACCTATAACTGCTGTTAGTAAGCCAATTTGAGCAACCGATGAGTATCCTAACATACGTTTTGGATTATCTTGCTTTAAAGCCATTAAATTTGAAAAAACAAAAGTAATGATACCTATTGTGGCTATAAAAAATTGTAAGTTTTCGGGTGCAAGAGGCAAAAGTTTCATTAAAACATAAATCGATGCAGTTGCGTAAGCACTTGATAATAAGGCACCAACACCACTTTGGGCAGAACTGTAAACATCAAGTCCCCAACCGTTTGCCGGAAATGGTTTTAATTCTAAAACAATTGCAATCATTATAAAGAAAACTGCAATAGAAATGCCTTTTGTAGCTTCAAGATTTTGGACAAGAATAAAATCAATATTTAATGTGCCTGTGTAACTATAGATAAAAGCAATTCCGATTAGTAGTATTCCAGCAATTATTCCAGTTGCAATCATATATTTGAAGCCAGCCGAAATACTCTTTGTCGTTTGAGTGAGAATTACTAATCCAGCAACCGCAATACTGCTAATTTCGAGAAAAACGAAAAGATTGAATAAATCGCGTGTCATTACAACAACATTTAATCCCATTATGAGCATAAGAAGTGCGATAAATGAATTTTTACCAGCCTTTTTGAGCTTGTCAAACATATATAATCCACCAAAAAGACCAATTACATTAATCATAAGTGTAAATAGTGCTTCATCTTTGCCCATCATAAGATTGATAGAGAACGGAGGTTTAAAAGCGGTCGTAAATATTTGGAATGTCTCAATATCGGCTGTAACGAAGCTGTAAAACCATTGTGCCGAAACGATAGACGCAAAACCTAATGTTAGAAGGCTTAGGATACCTGCAAAAGTTTCTGTGTTCTTTCTTAGTAAGCCTATTGAGAATGCTATTCCCAGAAAAACGGCTATAATATAAATAGGATTTACCATTTTGTATCTTTATAATCGTTAATAAGTAATGTTTTCTTTTGCTTGTACATTTTTAGTGCATAAACCAAAAGTAAAGCGGTAACTCCTAAGCCAATAACAATAGATGTTAGTACTAATGCTTGTGGTAAGGGGTCAACAATTTTTTCGGCAGTATCAGTTTGTAGCTCAGGTGAGTCAAGAATGGGAGCAGTTTTGTTGCGGATGTAACCGATAGCAACTAGTATTACATTTATTCCAGTTTCGAAGATTGTAAATGATACTATGATTTTTAAAATGTTTTTTTGTGAAATCATGCCCCAAATACCTAGTAAAAGTAGGATGAACCCAACTGCAAGACTGATTTGTTCTATTCCAATGTTTTGCATTATTCTTCGTTTTGAATTTCTTTTAAATTTCCGATAATTCCTGTTAATTCTGTTCCAACTTTTAGACCTACCAAGATGTAAATTATGGGAACAGTGCCAGCACTTAAAATTGTTCCAAATGTACCGAGACCAATAATCTGATTGTCAAGAAAGCCACCTGCGAGAACAATTCCGAGCAAACCAATAATAACAAAGCTTATTCCCGATAATGATTCGATTATAGATAATACTCGATGATTAATTGCGGGACGTGGGAGTGCTATTAGCATTAAGACAAAAGCAGATGCGATTATTGCACCACCTTGAAAACCCCCACCAGGTGTTAAATGCCCGTTGATAAAAACATAAGTGCCCAGTAATACGATTATAGGTACAAGAATTTTTGCTCCAGTACCAAGTATTTCACTATATCTTTTTACTTTTGGTAGTGCATGATTATTCCTGCTTTTTGTTTTTAGAAAAAAACCTATAATGGCAGCTGTTAGGAAAAGAATGGAGACTTCGCCCAATGTATCAAGCCCTCTATAGGTTACAACAACTGCTGTAACAAGGTTGGCTGCTCCAACTTCATCTTTGCCATTATTGGCATAATGTTCTGCAACAAAGCCAAGTTTTTCTTTTGGAGTAAATTCTGCATACAAATTATACATTATTGTAGCTAGTCCAAGTATCAATAGTATTAAGAGACTATTCCTTAACATGTTTTTGTTTTTTAATTTTATTTAATACGTAAAAGAAAATAAAGGTGGTTAAACCGCTTCCGATAGCTGCTTCGGTTAGTGCAACATCAGGAGCTGCCATAAGCAAATAAAGTATCGAAGCAATTAAACTTACACCGCCGGCAGAAAGTATAGCTATTGTTATCTTTTTATGATGTATAGATATTACAGACATTGTAATCATTACCACACCAAGAACTACCGAAATAATTATCCATATCATAAGCTTATTCTTTGTTGTTGTTAATTTTCTCTTTATCCTCAATGCCATCATCAGCTAATTGATCTATAATGGTTTTGTCGGATAGTTTTATTTTACTAAAATGTGCTGCTCTTGCCAAAACATGCGATGATATTGGGTTTGTAATTAAAACAAATAATATTAGTATTATCAGTTTTCCTGTCCAATTAGGCGTAATGAAAATTATACCAACTAAGGTTAGCATTGTACCAAGTGTTGATGCTTTTGTGCCTGCCTGTATTCTGGTAAAGAGGTCGGGCATTCGGACAAGACCCAGCGAACCCAATAACAAAAATATTGAACCCAAAAGGACAATTATAGCACCTATAAGTTTTAGTGTTTCCATTTATAAAGATTTTTCTAGATACTTCGATATTATTATTACTCCTAAAAAACTTAACAAACCATAAACAATGGCTATGTCAATGTAAATTATGCGACCCGACAAATATGAGATTATCCCAATTAGTCCTATTGTAGATATTGTCATTGTGTCAAATGCTGCAATCCTGTCAAAACTTGTAGGTCCTTTAATAAATCTGTATAAGGATAGCAAGACCGATATTAGGATTATTATTGCCGAAATATTTAATAATTGCTCAACCATATATTTCTTTTAAATATTTTTCAAACTTATTTACAATAGCCTCAGTTGCTGCATCAACGTCTCTGTCTTCAACGTTAATCCAATGCACATAAATAAACTCTTCATGTATATCAATACTAAGTGTACCCGGTGTTAGTGTAATCGAATTGGCAAGTATCATGCGACCAATTTCTGATGTTAAAGTAGTTTTAACTTTGACTATTCCTGGATTTATTGGCAGCTTTGGACTAATAACTCGATATGCAACATCAAAATTCGATTTGATTAACTCAATTAAAAATACAAATATAAAAACGATAGAGTAAACAAAAGATTTTGGGCTTAGCTTTATTTGATTAAAAATTGAACATCTGTTGCATAGTAATAAGGCTATCGAAACAGAAACTCCCACACCTATAATTAAAATAATGGGATTAAAAGAATTGTTTAATAATATCCATACGGAAAATAAAACAATTGTCATAATTAGAAAAGATTTTATCTTCATTCAAATTAAATTTAAAATAAATAATTTGTTTCAATGCAAACATACATAAATGCGTCATAAAGAGATGTAAAGATAAGCAAAACAATGATTTGTATTACACGAAACATTGGTATGTTTAAAATTTAATTTGTTTTATTAAAAAAATAGACATACTTTTATTTTCTAATTAACAAATGTTAATAAAGCAACAAACTATGAATAGCGATTTAAGTAACAAATCATGTTTAGAATGTTCTGAAAAGTCATTGTGTTTTAATAATTTGACCGAAAAGGAGCTATTGGCAATTGACGAAAATAAAGTAGTTCTCAAATATAAAAAAGGAGAGATAATAGCAAAGCAAGGAGCTTTTGTTCCTCAAATTTTATATTTACAAAAAGGATTAGTGAAAGTTTATAAAGAATTAAATGATACCGAAAATTTAGTACTTACGATTTTTTCTAATGGAAGTTTGATTGGATTGCCCTCATTGTACAGCGTTTCTAAAATGGAATATTCAGTTGCGGCTTTGGTCGATTCTGTTATTTGTGCAATAGATAAACAGCTTTTCGAGAAGTTTATTAAAGATAATGGCGATTTTGCCGCTGCCGTAATAAGTAGTATGAACAGTTGTCTTCTCTATAATTTTAGTAAAATTATTTCGCTTACTCATAAGCAAATGAATGGGCGTTTAGCCGAAGCATTATTGTTTTTATCTGATGTTATTTATAAATCTGATGAGTTTCGGATGGTGCTTTCGCGAAAGGATATTGCTGAGTTTACTGGAATGTCGGTTATGAGCGTTGTAAGAGCTTTAAAAGATTTTAAAGAAAACCAAATCATTACTGATGAAAATGGTGTAGTTAAAATATTAAATAGAGATAAGCTGATGAAAATATCTGTTACTGGATAGGCAATACTAATTTGTTCTGATTAAGCATAGCTTTTTATTATTTGTATTATGACACAAAAGGAAACTTTAAGGGATTGTCAAACAATAAACTAAGCAATCTATTAGCTAATTTTGCGTCTCGAAAAAGAAAAAATAGCTTTGTCAATTCTCCATACTTTATTATCTGATAAACCCTAAGCTTTTATCCGCAGTTAGTGTGAATTTTGGCGAGTTGAAAATTAACAATCAAATATTTTTAATTCTTAATAATCTTTAGAGTTTTATTACCTTCATTCGAATTGATAGAGATAAAGTAAACTCCTGATGAGTAAGTGCTTATGTCCAAATGCTCGTCATTTTGCAAGTCTCTTTGATACATTACTTTTCCTGTTATATCTGTTATTTTAATTTTAATGTTCGATAAATTCTCGATGCCATAGATTTTAAAAATATCATTTATTGGATTAGGTGCAATGTTTATGTTATCCATAATTTTATTAAGGATATTTGAGGTGCATTCTTCGGGGCTTAGAGTAATTTCTACAAAAGGAGATTTGCAAGCTGGAGTGCTTACATGCCAATCGTAAAAATAATAATAATAATCAGTTGGTCCAGTACTAGCACTACTTTCTTTAATAGAAAGAATGTTTTCGATTGTATATGGGTAGTTTAGATATGAACTTACATTTGTTCTAAACAGGTTAGGTGATCCTAATCCTGCTAATTGCAGATTCTCTCCAATAGGGATATTAAAATTAAGATCAATTCTGGAAACACCATCTTCACAATAAACAGTTTTTTGTTCAATTAACTGTTGGCTGCTGTTTCTAAGTGCAATCGTTCTATTTCCAGCACCTTCAGCATTAATTTCTACTGACTCCAGTATAACAGGTAAATAAGCATCAAATATAAGGTAATGAACATAGCTTGGATTTCCAAAAGCTCCACCACCATAAGTATTGTTAGTTGCACCAATATTATACTCATCACCAGCAAATACTTCGCGTAAGAAATATGTTGAAGGCTCGCTTATAAGTGGGTGTTCCCAATAGTTGCCGATATATTCAGGTGTTTCATCTTGCGTATCAATATACCAGTATGCTTCACCTTGCAGACCAAGTTCTATTTCGAATGGAGTGTTGGAACATGCTTGAATATTCCCAATAATTGGGGCATCTGGCATATTAACAATAATATAATTAACTTTTTCTAGTGTATTTGCTCCATGTTCATTTGTTCCTGTGAGTGTTACGGTATATATTCCGTTTTGTTCGTATAAATGTTTTGGGTTTTGTGCATCGCTTGTGCTACCATCTCCAAATTCCCAATGCCATGATGTTGGGAAATTAAGAGAATTATCGGTAAATTGAATTTCGCCATCGCATGTAGTCTCTCTATTTACGGAGAAAAATGGGGTAGGAGGACTCTGGTTATTGATGCAGTCATACTGTATTTTAAATCCTGCGAGGTTTAAGCCTGGATCGGAGTGAAATCGAATAGTTATATATTCGCCTGTTGAACTGATTGTCTCTGGATTGCCAGTAGTGTTGCAATAGTAAGTTGAATTGATTAGAGTTGAGCTAGTTGAATTTCCGTCATGGAACGAAATGTAATCATAATCGCATTCAGAGCCTTCTCCAGCTTCAATGTCAAATTCAAGAATTGTAAGTACTATTGAGGATGAGCCAGGTGCATAAACAGTAACACTGGCATCTGTGTTGGATAAATAATTTGCATCGGGCCCACCTGCATCATATATTATTCCGTTACAATTTTCGACTAATTCGTTGCCTGCGGTTGGCATTAGAGTTATGCAGGGTAGTGAAGGGTCGATGCGAACATAGTTTTCTTTTATTAAAATATCGTCTCCACATGTATTGCCGTCAACTTGTAATTTGACATCATAATATCCGTAATCTGTAAAAACATGTGTTGGGTTTATATCAGTCGATGTAGTCTCGTCTCCAAAATCCCAAAGAAAACTGTTGCCGTTATAACTTTGATTATTAAATTGCACTTCGAGGGGCGGTTTGCAATTTTCTGTAAAACCTGCTGTAAAGCCTGCATGAACTTCATTTATATATGGAGCATCGGCAACGCCAATTGCCCAAAATCCGTCTCCAACAGCTTGTACTTCGGGAGAACAGACTCCGTATAGGTCAGTAGTTGCTTGCATTGCATAAAACCACGCATCGTGATACTGTGAACTGGGGGTAAGGTAAACTGTTTGCAATCGGAAAGCTATTTTTTCCGCTTTATCAATACCGATAGCACTTACAGAATAGGCATCACCATTATCATTAGTTCCACTACCGCCTTCGCATAGTAAATAATACCAATAACATAAAGGCGACATGTTTGTGTGAACTCCTCCGTAATCTTCATCTCCAAAAACCCAAAAATTACCTTTATAAGTATCGGGTTTATTTGTTTCGTTTGGATCGGCAAGAGACCTAAATGCAAAACCAATATCTTCGCCAACAGTCCAGTCGGCATAAGCTGGAGTGGCATAAAACTCAACTGATGCACCAAATATATCGCTAAAAGCTTCGTTTAAGGCTCCCGACTCGTCTTGATAGGTTAAATTACTAGTATATGATGTTAATCCGTGGGTAATTTCATGTGCACAAATATCAACTGTTGTTAGTGGAGTTGTGCCGTTTTCAGGATCTCCATCACCGTAGGTCATCCACTGTCCGTTCCAAAAAGCATTTACATTTGAGTTATATCCTTGCTCTACTAAATTAAAATGAATAAAAGACCATAATGGATGTCCTTGGTTGTCTATACTGTTGCGACCATGTACATTTAAGAAATAATCATAAGAAGACATAGTGGCGAAATGAGCATCGGTGGCGTATTGATCATAATATTGGTTTACATTGTCCCAGTAATTGTCATCATCTGTAAACTCCACCGCTGATTCGTAGTCAATTGTCATTTGACAATTTAATGTTTGAACTCCTTGTCCTCTGGTATTATCTGTTAAAGTGTATTCACTTCCAGTATATTCGGTGTTGATTGAACGCACACCGCTGTAAACGGTTTCGGCAGTACCAACTTCATCAGAAACATGAAGTAAAGATATTTCTAAAAGAATTTCTCCTGTAATTGCATCTACATAAATATTTTTTCTATTATGAGGTTTTTTTGAGTAAATGTCAAATTTGTAAGCTGTCCTAAAACTAGTTTCTTTATTAAATTTTGCATTTGTAGGAACTATAAGTTTTTCGCCTGTCGGAAAATATGTTGCAGTATTGTCTTTAGTGAATTGTTTCAGCAAATTTTCCTCGCCAGGATACTCCCACATATATGCTTCTGCATCACAATACTCCAAAGCTTTTTCTAAAGCATAAGTTTCATCGATTGAGAATTGAGAATTTACACTAATCTTATCTAAAATATTGCCATTCATCGAAAACACTTTTTGACCATCAAAATGAATTAGCCAAGCCGAAAATTCAACAGGGATTCCCTTATAGGTCTGATAAAAACGATGAGTTTCTTCCGTTCCTGTATTGTTTTGAATGTTTTTCAATTCTAATGATAAATCCTTATTGTCAAAGAAGTTTGTTGTGTAACTTATTGCTTTGTCAACACTTAATACTGTCGAATTGTTAAAATGGATAAAATTGGGAACGCTTGTATAGTCCTTTATTCTGACTATATCTGCACCGTTTGCAATATTGGCAGCTTTCTGTCCCTTAAAAACTTGTGCATTAACTTGTGCATTAATTTGAAAAATCAAAAATGCTAATGTGAGTGTAAGTAGTAATTTTCTCATAATATATTTATAATATTCTGTAAAGTTAATTAAAAGACAGAAATTATTGTTAATGGTTGCAAAATCTTAAGCTTTTTTTGAGGTTTTAATACGTAGCAAAATCTAAGTTAGTGTATTTTAATAATATTTATTGCTCAATAGTGTA
>CAYNKH010000016.1:0-29178 GCA_964397745.1 uncultured Bacteroidales bacterium
TGCACCCCCATTAACATATAAACAAATCAGTATTACTTAAATGCCTAATTCAAAATAATTATTTTAATATTGTTACATGTCCAGAATAGGGAGCATCACCATTTTTTAAATCAATAGTATAATAGTATGTTGAAGCAGGTAAAATGTTTCCGTTAGAAGTGCCATCCCAATTTCTACTATATCCACTGCTTTCAAACACTTTATTTCCCCATTGATTAAAAACATTTACTTCAATATTGGGGTATAAATAAACATTCTCAATATCCCAGGTGTCGTTTATCCCGTCTCCATTAGGTGAAAATGAATTGTAAATATGAATACACTCAATGCTTGTAATGCTAACTACTATTGTATCAATAATATAGCAGTTGTAAACATCTGTTATTGTAACAATATATGTTCCTCCATCTAAGTCTTCCAGGTCTTCACTTGTGGCTCCGTTTGACCAGTTAAATGTATAATAAGGGGTACCATATTCTACATATAAATCGATTGCTCCATCATGCTGATCTTTGCAGCTTACATCTGTAACTGTAGGAGTGTTTGATAGTTCTAAGAAAGGTTCTGTAATCTCATATGTCTCTGAAATTGTACACCCATTCAAATCAGTTACAGTTACAGTATAAACTCCTGCATGCAGATTAATAATATCTTCTGAACTTGCAGTATATAAAGTATCGTAATAATGAACAATACTATCGTTTTGTTCTTCCCACAAATATGTGTAACCAATATACTCTGAAACACCCCCCTGAACGGTTAAATCAATCTCCCCTGCATATCCGTTATAGCAAACATTATCACCAAGAGTTGCTGTTAACGACATCGCAGGAGGTTGTGTAATGGTAAATGTAGTGTTTACAAAACATCCTGAATTATCGGTAATAGTTATATTGTACTCACCAATAATTAAATTTGTAATGTATGAGTTTATACTGTCAGAAACATTCCAGTGTGTACTATCTGATACAGACCATGAATAGTTATAAACACCTGTTCCACCCGTTGGGAATAAATAAATACTTCCTGTAGAATCGTTATGGCAAAGAACATTATTTAAACTCTCATTAAACAAGATTTCAGTTGGCTGAATAACTATAATAGTATCTGATATTTCACATCCATTATTATCCATTATTTCAACAATATAAGTATCTGCCTGAATATTATTCAAATCTTGTGTCAGATAATTTAATTCCCCGTTTAAATTAAACCAACTATAAGTATAATCTTCAAAACCACCTGAAATTGTTATATCAATATTGCCATCATTTGAGTTATAGCATGATAAATCAGTATGAGTATTTGAAACTTGTAATTGTGATGAAGAAACAAGGATTGTATCTGATAAAGTACAGGCATTGTTTGTTAATGTCCAAATAAGTGTGTCAATAGCTTGTGGTAAATAATATGCAGTTGCATTTGTAAGAGAGCTATCATTAAATGAAATTTGTGTATCTAAAGCCGACCAGTTTCCAACCCCTATTACAGGAATTGCTGCATTTAAGGTAGCAGAATCGGTACAGCTTATGAGATTTGAGCCTGCATCAGGTGCATCAGGCAAATCATTAGTAATTATCACATCATCATATAAAAAGCATGCATTATTTGTTATTGTCCAACGTAATGTGTTATCACCTTGCTGTAAAAATAATGCTGTTGCAATTGTGTTTGTTACATCATCGAAAGTAGCATATCCGTTAACAAGCGACCATTCTCCTGTTCCATAGGTTGGTGTATTTGCAGATAAACTTGCCGTTTCGGAGCATATTGTCTGGTCTAATCCTGCATTTGGTGTTGTAGGTCTGTCGTTAATAATAATAACTGTGTCTGCTAGAGTACAGGTATTATTTGTTGATGTCCAAACTAATGTGTTTGTTCCTTGCTGAACACTTGTTATTAAAGTAGAAGGAGAGGTATTATCTGTGTAAATTACACTGCCTGCAAATGTGCTCCATTGTCCTGTTCCAATATTTAGCATAGTTGCTTCGAGCGAGGTTGAATCCAAACAAATGGTTTGGTCGTATCCTGCAAATGGTGCTTCGGGTTGATCATTAACAATTACTACGTCATCGTAAAGTGAACAACTATTATTTGTAATTGTCCATCGTAAGGTATTAGCTCCTAAATCTAAATAATTAATTGTTGTTGCTGGATTTGTAACATCAGTAAAGACACCATATCCATTAGCAAGCGACCATTCTCCTGTTCCATGGGTTGGTGTATTTGCAGATAAACTTGCCGTTTCGGAGCATATTGTCTGGTCTAATCCTGCATTTGGTGTTGTAGGTCTGTCGTTAATAATAATAACTGTGTCTGCTAGAGTACAGGTATTATTTGTTGATGTCCAAACTAATGTGTTTGTTCCTTGCTGAACACTTGTTATTAAAGTAGAAGGAGAGGTATTATCTGTGTAAATTACACTGCCTGCAAATGTGCTCCATTGTCCTGTTCCAATATTTAGCATAGTTGCTTCGAGCGAGGTTGAATCCAAACAAATGGTTTGGTCGTATCCTGCAAATGGTGCTTCGGGTTGATCATTAACAATTACTACGTCATCGTAAAGTGAACAACTATTATTTGTAATTGTCCATCGTAAGGTATTAGCTCCTAAATCTAAATAATTAATTGTTGTTGCTGGATTTGTAACATCAGTAAAGACACCATATCCATTAGCAAGCGACCATTCTCCTGTTCCATAGGTTGGTGTATTTGCAGACAAACTTGCTGTTTCGGAGCATATTGTCTGGTCTAATCCTGCATTTGGTGTTGTAGGAGTATTATTTATTATTTCTACTTCATCGTAATTCGTACAAGTAGAATATGCTATTGTCCATCTTAATACATTTGTTCCCTGTCCTAATCCTGTTACATTTGTATTATATAGCGATGCATCTGTAAACGTGGCACTGCCAGAAACCACTGACCACTGTCCTACTCCTATTAGTGGGTCGTTCCCATCAAGAATTGTGCTGTTTCCACATAATGTTTGAGTTGCGCCGGCATACGCGATTGAGGGATTATTATTAACAATTTCTACTTGGCTAGAGGTTTTACAGCCAGCAGGATTTGTAATTGTCCACTCAAAAATATTTACACCTGAATTTAACCCTGTAACATTAGTAGTTGGACTAGTAGGGTCGGCAAAAAATCCTGTTCCATTAACAATTGTCCACAAACCTGTTTCTCCTCCAACTGGAGAATTTGCTGCCAGAGTTATTTCTCCTGTACAGGTAGTTTGATCAATTCCTGCATCAGCAATTGTAGCTCCAGGAACTACTGTTATTATTACATTATCCCAACAATCCCCAGTTCCTGATCCCTCATCAGATATGTACCATTCAAACACATTGGCTCCGATACTTAATCCATAAATCATTGTTCGCGGATCCAAATCATTTATTATATACCCTGTTCCGGAAACCACATTCCATTCTCCTTCATTTAATGGTAATGGCAAGCTTCCGTTCATCTGCACATAATCTTCACATATAATTGTATCAGACCCTGCATTAACAACACATTGTGCTTTTGTATCTACTGCATAAAATAACAATGCAATAAATAAACTAAATAATAATGCTTTTTTTTTCATAATATTTGTTTTTATTAACAGAAGAATATCTTCTTTTCAATAATGATGATATTAAAAATGAAATGGTTGGAATGCGACAAAAAATAAATTATTCGATTACGTTACAATCCTTAATTTGATAATAACTGACACCTAATTATTTTAAATCCAATTAATAAATGCTGAGGTTGGTGCAAAGCGTTGTAGGCTAAGGGTTTGCAAAAACAATGTTTTAATTATTTTTAAAACTTTTCGATAATTTTGGTATTAAATAAGACCACTTAAGCTTAAATAAACTCCAAAATAAAAGTTATTAGTTTTATTAGAACCAGTAGGCATCTCATCACTACCCGAGTAGATGTTTTTGAGTCCATAAGACGAGTTTACGCCGTAATCAATTGTGAATCTTTTTAATGATTTCTGTTGCCCAAAAAGCAGTCTGATTCCGTAGTCACTATTTTCATACTCAGGAGTATCTGCTAACAATGTATTATTTATAAACCTTGAGCTTTTTCGTAAATATGAGTAGTAGGCACCTGCTTTTACAACAAAACTTAAGTTGTTTTCGAATATAAAAAAAGGTAGTTTATACTCGTACAGTAATGTCATTGAGACATAGTTTAAGTTAGTTTTTGATGTGTAAAACCTACCATTATTATAGGCACTAATTTGCTGACTATAACCATTCTTTATAAATATTTCACTTAAAATTGCACTACTGCTATTTAACTTATAACCAAACAATAATCCATAATCAATTACATAAGTAGGACTTGAAAAAACTAGGCTTGACATTTCCTTACTTTGTTTAAAACTACTATTGATTATTAATGTGTTATTAATAGAAGCAATTAGACCAAGAATAATTACAGGATCTTTTTGCTGAGTATCTTCGTTAAATAAAATAATTGAATCATTTAATGTGTTATTACTCTCAATTAATGTTGTGTCGTTTATTGATATCGAATTAATTTGTTCAAAACTATCCGAGCTAGCATTTAATTTAGATATAGGTAAAGATGCAATTATTTCGTCATTGCTTAGGTTCGTATCTGCTTCAGTTATTGTTTGAGTACTATATGAATTTGGACTGTATGAAACTACTTCATCCTGTTCTAAGCTTGTACTATTATCTGAGTCGGTTGAAACCTCATTAGTTAAATTTACTTCTTGAGGGAATTGGTTTTTACCATTAACATCAGAAACAACATCAAATTTATTTATAGATGCTGTGTTTTCTACAACATTATTGTCAATTTTCTTGTTTACTTCAAACTTTGAGACATTATTTTGTGGGCGTAAAGAGTTCTGTTGCAGGTTGTTTTTAGTGAAATAATTACCAAGAAACACCAATAGTGCTATTATTGCTAACCCGACGAATATTCTTTTTGTCCAATAAAAAAATCTATCAAAACTTAGAGTTCTGCTAATTCTCAACCAAACACTATCAATATTAAGTTGCCTATTAATGTTTTTCCAGACAAATTCTGGTGCTTTATGGTTAATATTCTCAAAGCTATCTTTAAGCTTTGAATCAAGAACACTCTCATCCACTGGTACATCAAGCTTATCCGAAATATTATCCCAGATACTTTGAGGAGCTTTGCTATTTAGACTTTCAAAGCTCTCCTTAATTTTATTCTCTATGTCATTATTATCAACCATTCAATTTAGTAATCGCTTCTTTTAATAATTGTCGTGCTCTATTTAGTTGGGACTTTGATGTCCCTTCTGAAATTCCCATAAGTTGAGATATTTCATGGTGTTTATAACCCTCAATTGCATATAATTTAAGTACCATAGACGCTCTTGATGGTAACTTATTTACCAATGTTACTAGTTCATTTGCATTGATTTTATCAATTATCTCTTCCATAACATGATTAGAAAACTCCCCAATAGTTTGAAGAGCCTCTGTTTCTCTTTTCTTTTTTCTATAGTGTTCCAGTGCTGTATTAACAATTATTCTACGAATCCACTCCTCAAAAGACCCTTCGAACTTGAATTTTTTTAGATTTCTAAATACTTTTATAAACCCATCTTGCAAAATATCATTAGCACTTGCCTCGTTTTCAGCATACATAAGACAAATATTATACATTTTATCTGCATAATTTCTGTATAGCATCTCCTGATACTTTCTGTCATTATTTATACAGCGCTCTATTATTTTTCTTTCTGGGATATTTTGCACTATGTCTTGTATATCATGTTACTACTCAATTATTATTTTAAAAGAATTTGGGATTCTATACACAACTAACATAAAGATTTCCTGATTTACAAATTTGGAAATCACAATTGTTGGTTCTCCATCAAAGTCTAAAATATCTGCATTTGCCCACATATCTTCACTTATATTCTCAAACCAATAATCAGCATTAAAGGTTACGCTAGCAGTAACTGGGATGTCCTTATTTAGGATAATTTCACTATCTTGATTTGAAGCTATGACAACTTTTTCAAAAACTTCTGGTGAATAAACCTCTAGGCGGAAAGGAATTTTCTCATCTTTTGTCTCAAGATTTACATAACCTTCAACATAAAGATTGTACTTTTCGGTATCATCATAGTCTATTAAATCATCGTCATCATCATCTCCTTCTTCATCATCATCTTCTTCTTCATTTGGTTCAATTGGTTCAATTGGAGGGTCAAACTCATAAGTTTCAAAACTAATTTTAAGTCGCGAATAAATACCCTGAGGTATATCAAAATCTAATTCTTCACTTACACTTTCTTCATTAAAAGCAATTGATAGTCCAGAGGCAATATTTCGCACGAAATAAATATTATCCCCTTCGTTTCTTTCTCCTTCAACTTCTATACTGGCGATTGTAATGCCACCAACTGTAACTTCATAAATATCATTTTCACTTTCTAAAAGCTTCATTTTAACACTTACAGCAGTAGGTAATTTCCACACATCATTATCATCGCACGAAACAAGCCATGCTAGGGAAATTACAATTAATAATATGCTAATTTTTCTCATAATCATATAACTAGTCTTAATATTCAGATGATTTAAAGCTTAAAATAGTTGGAATTTTACAAAAAAGTTTTTCTGACCTCAAATACGACGCTCCATTAATGTCCAATATTCTTCCAATTTTGTATTTGGCATCATCGAAGCAAAATAGGATTCTATTAGCAACTTCTTCAGATGTGTTCATTTGTCGATTTAGTTTGCTACTCAAACATAGAACATCTTCCTCGAATTAAATTTTCACACTCAACACAACTGGTATTTTCTCAACTATTTTATTTCCTGTTAAATTAAACATTTCAATATAAATTATGTAAATGCCAGGTGGACACAGATTATTCCCGTTGTCAAATCCGTCCCAAAACACATTACCTTCTACACCTAGCATTTCGTTATTTTTTAAGTAAGTGATAAAATTACCGCCTGATCCATAAACCGCTATTGTTGCCGTATATCCAGGTTCACCAAGATTATATGATATAATAAGCCTATCATCAAATCCGTCATTATCTGGTGAAAACACTTCGGGTTCAATGCTTATTGCCGATTCGCTTACTATTTGGTCAGAATATTGTGAGTTTATATATCCTGGTGTTGCAAATCCAGCATCTTGTGCAGCTGAGTGCCAATTTCCAGAATCGTCAGACGGACTGTTGTAATTTATCCTTTCTAAAGAAACGCCATCTTTTGTCGCTAATAGCTTATAATGTTGTTTCTCTGTATAAGTAAGCTTATCAATATTATTCATGTATCTATCTGCAATTATTACTGTGCCCTCCTTATCTGGCATTGATGGTATTTTTTTTACTTTGTAAAGATTTTCGGGATACATAATATAATAATTGTCTGATAGGTGCTGAATATCTTCACTAATTGCACAAAATTCGCCAGGAAGCAACAAACGGCTGATATCTGTAATTTGATAAACATCTTTTATTTCTCCTAGTTCATCTGTATTCATTATCCACAATAACTTAAGGTCGAGAACTCTGTCTGAATTATTATACAGTTCAACAAAATCAGATCCACCTGAGCGGGGATTAAATAATACCTCATTAATAACAATGTCTTTTTGTTGCACAGAATCGGCTATAGCAAATCGTATTGAAGTGTTTGAAAGTACAGTGTTTCCATAACAATCTCTTATTGAATCATTACAACTTAAATAGTAAACCACACCAACTTCAAATTCAGCATCAAAGTTCATTGTAATTGTTGAAAAATTAGGTTCGGTTGCTTGTATCCAATTAGGATTTCCAAATTGAGCAACTTCAAAATTATCAGGATTATTTGCAAAATCTTCTTGTAAAGTTTCGCTAAAATATACAATTACAGTATTTGGCGCAATAACTTCGGCAGCAACAGGATAAGGACTTGTTACATCGGGATTATTTCCATAAACAGAGTTTTGGAACCCTGGTGTTCCTCCGCTGATGTCCTTTGAAGCTATCCAATTTTCGATGCCTTCGCAAGGATTGTTCAAATCGATCATTTCAAGAGAATATCCTCCATTCTTTTTAAAATTGTCTTTATACCAAGTGTCACTGTATGTTATGGTATGAATAACGTCTCCTGAACTGTTTTTTAAAGTTAGTACTGCACCACTATTTGTTAATGCTGGAAAACTTTCTACACCTGAGATATTGATGATTTCATCAAACAAACTAATATAATTAATATGACAAAGCACAAGATATTTCCCAGATTCGATAATTGATAATCCTAAATTTCGAGTGGTAGTTCCGGCACTAATTGTCCAACCCGAAAGGTCGAGATCATATTCTGTGCTGTTGTATAATTCAATATATTCTGCATCGGGCAGCAAAACTACTGGATCAGGGTCGGCCATAATTTCGCAGATTAAAATATCATAAGGTTTTGCACGGTAAATTAGGAAAGGAATAGTCTGATTTGTTAAAATGTTTCCGCAATAATCGGGAATGTTTTCGACAGTTAATTCATAATTTGTGTTTTCGATAAATGATGATGGGTATTGAATAATAATTGCATTAATATTTTGTGGATCTATCATTGCAAAAATAGGATTTCCAAAACCTTGATTCACAGAATACTTTGTTACTATAAGTGATTCTGCTGTATCTGTTGGCTCATTAAATAAAACTGTTAGTTCATTCGCCGCTGTAACCCTAACGCTAAGTACTATAGGAGCGACCGAGTCAATGTTTATTGCATAAACAGAATTTATTTCCCCTGGGGTTCCACCACGATTATCATTTGAAGCTATCCAGTTTGTGTGTGGAGAACAGGTGTTGTTTGGGTCTATTTTTTCAAGAGACCAACCTCCTCCTATTTTGGTAGGATCCTGATACCATTGGTCTGTGTATGAAACCTCATCTATTACAACTCCAGCAGTATCAAACAAAATAATTGTTTGTCCGCCATTTGTAATTAAAGGAAAAGATGGAACACCAAGTGTATTGCCATAAGTTTCTAATAAATATACACTATCTTCTTTACACAGTAAAAGATATTCACCAGGACCAAAAGCGTATGCTGGCAAGGGTCTTAATGATGTCCCATGCTGATAAGCCCAGTTCTCTAACTCAATAGTGTATTCACAGTTATTATATAACTCAACATATTCGACATCAGGTAAGCCTACAACAGGATTTGGCTTTGCCATTATTTCGTTAATAATAACCATACCTGGTTCAAAGATAATGTATGAGAATGGTATTGAACTAGCCTCAATCACATTTGAGTGTAAATCTTCTATGTTTTCATATTGTAAAATATACTCGTTAGGAGAAACAAGAGGATTTGCCAGTTCCAGTAAGACTTGTGAGTTAGTTGCTCCATAAAAACTTACTGATGCAGGATGTCCAATACTGTTGTCAATTAAATAATTATCAGTGTTTAAAGCTGTTGTAGGATCAAGGTCTTCGTCAAAAACTAATACGATATTTTGATTATCAATAATTTGATGAGACACAAATGATGGAGGTGCTAAATCAACATAAGGGTCGCCTGTAACAATAAAGTCATCGAAGAAAAAATGATTTGCACGGGTTTTTGAGTATATGCAAACAACTCCAAAATGTTGAGAGCTTAAATAAGTATTGTCAAATATAGAACCTTCTGTAAAATAATCAGTTCCTCCAAGAGTATCAGACATTAGTGTCCAGTTTCCATCAAAATCGCGAGTAACTTTAACTCTAACATTAACTGAGGCCATATTAACTCGATTATCTTCCCCGTCAATTATCATTGTGCTACCTGAGTTATCTTTACGATATAAGCTTATTTCATCAGCAGTATTTCCAATTTTTACAAAATATCCTTGCGTAGCAGCGGTAAGCTCACTAGTATTTGCAGAAAGATATATATCACAATAATTTGATCCTGAAGGATTAAAATCGAGTTTAACCAAAAACTCCCAGCTTGCATCATAAAACGATTCTGAGGCTGTCGAAAGATAGTTAGTGCCGCCATCAACCGAATTTCCATTAAGCTGAAGCTCGTTTGATGCGTTTACAATAAAATCTGATGTGTTGCCGACCCACGCAGGATTTGATGTAAAATCTCCATCAGAAAAATCATCTGTAAATTGGGCAAACATCGAAATTGATAAGAATGTAAAAATAACTGCTAATATTTTCATAATTTAAGAATTAAATCAAAACTGATACAAACTGAATTGTAAAACATATTATAAAACAAAATTACCAAAAAAAATTAGAATAATCATTTTTTAATAAGTAAGAGGTAGTAAAATCTTTATTTTTAATTATTTTTACATCAAAATAGTAAAATATGAAACTTGCAATAGTTGGGGTTACAGGAATGGTTGGAGGAGAAATTCTCAAAGTACTTGATGATTTTATTGTTGAGATTGAAGAGTTTTATCCTGTCGCCTCCGAAAGATCTGCTGGAAAAATAATGTTTTTTCGAGAAAAAGAACATAAAATACTAAATTTATCACAAGCTCTTGAGAAAGAAATTGATATTGTGATTTTTTCGGTTGGTAGCACTATTTCTTTGGAATGGGCACCAAAATTTGCTGCAAAAGGTATTTATGTTGTCGATAATTCATCGGCTTGGCGTATGTCTGCCGACATAAAATTGATAGTTCCTGAAGTAAATATCTCGCTTTTAAATCCTGAGGATAAAATAATTGCAAATCCTAATTGTAGCACTATTCAATTGGCAGTTGTTTTGTTTCCATTGCATAAACTTTATGGATTAAAAAGAGTTGTTGTCTCAACTTATCAGTCTGTTACAGGTTCTGGATTTAAAGGCTCTAAGCAACTTATGGAAGAAGAAAACGGACAAGTTGCTTCAAATCCTGCATATCCTCATCAAATTTATCATAATTGTATCCCACAAGGAGGAGCTTTTTTAGATAATTTATATACCGAAGAAGAAGAAAAACTTATTAACGAAATACGGAAAATTTTTAATCTGTCAGAATTAGCAATTACCTCAACGGTTGTTAGAGTTCCAGTTTTGGGCGGACATAGCGAAAGCGTAAATATTGAATTTTACGAAAAACCCGATTTAAAAGAAATTAATTCTACGCTTGCTGACTCAATGGGGATAGTTATTCAAGATACTCCCTCGAAAAATTTATATCCAATGCCATTAAATGTTACAGGTAGAAACGAAAGTTTTGTTGGCAGAATAAGATATGATAACTCAAATAATAAAGCAATAAACTTATGGATAGTAGCCGATAACTTACGTAAAGGTGCTGCAACAAATACCGTTCAGATAGCACAATATATTGCAGATAATTTTATCGACTAATGAGCCGACGCCGGAGAAAAAAACACAATCGAAAGAGGCTGCTAATACTGCTAAGTATAGTGATAATAGTTTTGGTCGGATATTATTTTTATCCCGATATAGCTTCTTTATTTAAAAATCAGCAGCAGAAATCTCAGACTTTTGAAACGTTTAGAAAAGAATTAAGTAATTATTCAGTTTTTGGTATAGATGTATCTCATTATCAGACTAATATTGATTGGGAAAAATTATTAGAAACACATAAAGTAGATTTTGTTATTGTTCGTGCTACTATGGGGCATAATAAAACAGATATTAAATTTTCAAAAAACTGGAAAGCTTTAAATAAGGCTAAATTAATAAAAGGAGCATATCATTATTATCGTCCCGATGAAAATAGTACGGTGCAAGCAGAAAACTATATAAAAAATGTGGAGCTAAAAGAGGGAGATTTGCCGCCTGTATTAGATATTGAAAAATATAGCCGAGTGCAAAGCATTAACAGTTTAAAAACTGGATTATTAAATTGGTTAGAAATTATCGAAAACCATTATGGAGTAACTCCAATATTATATACTTATCATAATTTTTATATTAGCACAATAAAAATTGACAGTCGTTTTGATAAATATCCTGTTTGGATTGCGTGGTATAACGTTAAAGAGGATCCAACTACCGTGCTTTCCGATTGGGTTTTTTGGCAATTTACCGACAAAGGATTATTGGAAGGAATTGAAGGAGATGTTGATATTAATGTCTTTAATGGAAAAATAAATGAAATTGAGGACCTGAGAATTATAAGGTAGAATTTTTCTACTAATCATTTTGACTTACCATTAGAGATTCCTGCTTCAAATGGAGGAAATGGTGAGATATTATATAATGTATTTGGGCTTAGTGGCTTATATATACTTGATTCTATAGGTTGCTTAGAAAAAGTCGCAAATAATGAAAAAATTGACACCAGTTTTACTATAATGGAAGGGAAGGAGCTCTCCTTAACAGTACGAATGAATTTGAACAAAATAGTTTGGCATGACAATGATGATAGTGCCGATTGGAGTGATAGAGATGAGGATGAAGCCCCCACATTACCTAAAGGTGTAAAAACAATAGCAGATTTTATATTTGAATAATAACGATAGTTTTACAAGAGTTTATTCGACAAAACACAGAATAAATAAAAGTAGATGAATGATTAAAATGGAATAAAAAATTAAAGCTATGAATACAAAAATAATAATCCAACGGTTTGTACTGCTCTTTACAGGTCTGATGCTTATTAGTTCCTCTACAATTTTTGCTCAGGAGAGGGGATATTGGAAATTAATTGAGATTGAACCCAGGGCAAGAAAGGAACAATTGGGCGAAAATGTTAAGTTTTACGTAGAGGTGAGTCTGGCTCACTAACTTATAGTCATGAATTTGGAGCCAATGGCAAATGTGGTATAAGCGTCAAAGCCAGTTGGGACAAGTTCCCCGAGGTATTGCTTCCTTAGGTGAAAGTAACAATAGATTGTCAAGCTGAAGTGATTAAATTTGTTCCTGCAGCTCCTAAGTGGAGTCCCATACTTGACTTTTCTATTCAAGATTGATGGGGAACCAACTCTTTTGATAAAAAAAGACTTCGTAACAGGTTAGCTAGAATACGTATACCATCTGAATCCGTTGGAGAGAACAAGCTAGAACGCCTTAGTAAATATCGTGTTCAATAAAATCGTTGGCAGCCTGCAGAATATATCCAGCAGCAAGAATATGGAAAATAGATTACAAATTACTAATAAAACTTTGGAATATATTTGAAACATTCATGTTTTATTGCTATTTTTGGGGATATTATATGATTAGTAACATGCAAATGCAAAAAAACGATAACACATATAATTTTGTAGAAAATTATGGTATTTGAATCAGTAGATAAATTACAAAATGCTCTTGGCGAAAAGGTGTTTCACTACGCGAAGGATAGAAAAAAAGCTGCGGGTAGAGCACTCGGTACAATAGTTGAAATTATTACCTATTATCTTCTCAAGGCATGGGACTTCAATAATTCGACTTCAATAGAAAGAGGGCTTTTTGAGTATGGGAATGAGGACATAGCACATAATGTTGAGTATTCATTACATCCAATAATTAAGGAACATATAGTTACCATTGCCAATGACGGAAGCTCAATAACATCGAATAAAATATTAAAGGCACTGGAAGATTCAAAAGCGAGTATCTCCAAATTTGAGAGAAAAAACAACAATCTTCTCGACAAGCATAATGTCCTCCGAAACGCTTGTACTATTGGCGAATCAAAAGACTCATTCTTGTTGACCAGTTTTAAGTCCACTGGACAAAATGAGCATGTACTCTTGGTTTATGAGCAAATGCAAAAACCGTATGCCATATTTGAATGCAAAAGAGTTGGAGTTGAGGAAGGTATCAAAAAGGGACCTCAGACGATTGAAAAAGCAAAACAGGGAGCATACGTTGCAAGAGTCGCTTCTTCACTGCAAAAGATCAGAACAGACACAGGTGAAAAGTTTGGGATAATATACCGTTATGACAACAAACCATATATATAGCCCTACGTTGAGTTAATGGAAGAAATTATTTATTCTGCAGATACTGAACTATTAAAAAAGTTCATCCTTACAGTAGGAGTAGTAAGTAATCACGGGAATTGGTTTACCGCAGAAAATCACAATAAAGAACTAAAGGTATTGGCTCAATCTTATGACTGGCTCATTTTTCTGACCGACAATGGATTGGCACAATTCATTGATGAGTTATTGTTAAATCCAAAGAAGGAATACATCAAAGTACAAGAAGCATTCAAAGGCAGTTATACCGCTAATAAAAAACGTAATGTTTTTACAAAAGTCAAAATGGATTTTGAGTCGGATGCTGTTTTACTTAAGTATTTCTCAGATAATTTGAAAGAAATTGAAGGCTGGTTCAATATCATTGCCCCTAAAAAGAAAAAGATTACTGAACTTAAAGATGAGTTAAAAGAGTTACGGTCAAAAAACTGGAAAGAAATATTATGAGTGCAGGAAGAAAAGTGAATTCACAAAGTCAATCTTGGGGTACTCCCATTAAATATATAAATGCCATAAAACGTGTGTTTGGTGGTGCAATCGCATTAGACCCTTGTTCAAATGAATACTCCATAGTTCAAGCAGACACAGAGTTTATGCTTCCTCAAAATGATGGACTACGCGAAGATTGGAATTATCCAACAATTTATATGAATCCACCTTATGGTGCAGACAGGACAAGAGGAACAACCATTAAAAATTGGTTGGCTAAGTGTGTTTTATCTCACAAAAAATATGGCTCAGAAATATTGGCATTAGTTCCTGTTGCAACCAATACTGGACATTGGAAACAAAGTGTATTTGGGCAAGCAAGAGCTTTGTGCTTTCTTTATGATACAAGACTAAAGTTTCTTGAAAATGGTTCTGGTGCTGGCAAGGGGGCACCAATGGCATGTGCAATGATTTACTGGGGAAAAGATTATGATAAATTCTATGATATATTCATTGAATATGGTGCTGTAATTGACCTGTCGAATCTTCAAGGAGTAGAAATAGGAGCGATAAGAAAGCACATAAAGTTAGAGTTAGAATAAAACACAATCGTCTAGCAACGAGAATAAAACATAGGGGAGGAGCTCCAAAATTCGCATTTCTCACACTAAAACAAAAAAACAGACTTTATACCACCCATAATTGACAGATTTCCTGTCCCAAAAATACATAAAACATAAGTTTCTGCTAATTAAGTTGGAGATAATTGCTTTTCAAACTGCTGATAATTAAAACAATAGGTTTTTTTTAAAAATAAATCTAAATTAATTTGGATTGATGAATTTTAATGCTCTATCTTTGTGAGCGAACATTCACTCACATAAGGATTATAAAAATGAGTACAGAAATAACAGAACGGCAACAAGAGATTATAAATGTTTCACTTGATTTAATTGCAGAGAGTGGAATACAGTCTTTGACTATAAAAAATCTTGCAAAAAAAATTGGATTTGCAGAGTCGGCAATTTATCGGCATTACGATAATAAAATTCAGATATTATTGGCTATTCTTGATTTTTTTAAACAAAATACTGAGCCATTATTTACGGATCAATTAAATTCTCAAGAAAATGCCCTCATTAAAATCGAAAATTTATTTTACAGTCATTTTGAAAAGTTTTCTTCTTCACCATCATTAGTTCCTGTTATTTTTTCAGAAGAGATTTTTCGCAACGAAATAGAACTGACTGAAAAAGTGAAGGAAATAATGAATAAAAACACAAAAATTCTAAAAACTATTATTGAACTAGGACAAAAAAACGGAGAAATAAGAAACGATATTGATGTCTCCCATTTGTCTGTTATGATTATGGGATCATTAAGGATTTTTATTAAGCAATGGTATATGTCAGATTATAAATTCAATTTAATTGAAAAAGGTTCAGAGCTTATCAACTCAATAAAAATAATGATTAAAGAACAAAACTAAGTTATATGAAAATAAATAATATCAGAGAAACACAAATTGTAGAAACTGTCCATAAACCAGATGTTCGCAAACTATACGATAAAGCCTTTGCACAATTAAAAGCTACTAAATTAACTATCCAAACTAAATTATTATAAATCTCATATTTATGAAATACAAAAAAAATTTGAAAAGAATGTTAGTGAGCGTTCACACTCATAAGTACATGTTATCATTTGTTATTGTGCTGGTAATAAGCATTCAAGGACATGCCCAAACTTGGTCGTTACAGCAATGTATAGATACCGCACAAGTGCATAATAAAAACCTGCAAATAAGTAGAAATAATATTGCTGTTAGCGAACAAAAACAAAAAGAAACTATGTCAAATCTAATTCCTAAAGTCAATGTTGTAGGGGATTACAAATATTTTACCGATTTGCCGTACCAACTTATGCCAATGTCAACTTTTAATCCAATGGCACCCGAAGGACAATTTAAAGAGGCTCAATTTGGAGTCGCTCATAATATGAGTGCTTCCATTCAAGTTGCTATGCCTTTGTATAATTCTCAAATCTATGGAGGCATTAGAACCACTAAAATTGCTTCAGAAATAAACGAATTAAAATACAAAAAAACTGAAGAACAGATATATTACGAAATTACTAATCTTTATTACAATATTCAGATTCTGCAACATCAGTTGGCATTTATTGACAGTAACATCGTTAATACAACAAAGCTTCTTGAAAATATGCAGCTTTTACATCAACAGTTAATGATAAAAAGAACAGATGTAAGTAAGGTAGAGCTTCAGAAGGAGCAATTAATAACACAGCGAGAGCTTATTGCTAACAATGTTGAGCAAGTGTTGAATGCTTTGAAATTCTCAATGGGAATAACAACAAATCAAGACATACAAATTGAAACTGATATTCAACACAAAAGTATTAATGAATATTCGCATTTACCAACTATTGATTTGCAACTTACGAGTATGTACAATCGCCTTTTACTAAGTGAATTAAAGACATTAAAAAGCTCGAGATTGCCTTCGGTTTCATTATATGGAAGCTACGGACAAACTGGGTTTGGATATGATAAAAAGCCAAATGATTTTCTAAAATTCTTCCCTACAAGTTTTGTAGGCGTTCAAGTTTCGTATCCTCTTTTTAATGGCACAGTTACTAATCGCAAAATAAATCAGAAAAAGATAGAAATTCAAAATAATGAATTGCAAATAAGCTTGGTAACAGACCAAAACAATATGCTAATCGGAAATGCCAATAATCGTAGAGGGCTTATGCAAAAAACTATATCCAATACTTTGGCACAAATAAATTTGGCAAGTACTGTTTATGAACAAACACTTTTGCAGCAAAAAGAAGGAACAGCCAATTTAACCGATGTTTTATTGGCTGACAATGCGCTTCGAGAGGCTCAACAAAGCTATCTATCAGCTATTGTAGAGTTTTTAAGAGCAGATTTAGAATTAAAAAAATTAACTGGAAATATTACATTAACGAATTAAAAAAAACACGAAAATGACAAAAAAAATAATTTATATCGTTGTGGTATTGGCTTTAATTGTTTTCACAGTTATTCGCTTAAAAAACAATAAAGAAACTACTCAGGACAGAATTTATCAGTACGATAAAGAAACGGCTATTAGAGTTCAGGTTGATACTTTGAAATTGGAAGATGTGAATGTTGAATATTCGTATATGGGTTCTTTTGAGCCTTTTAAAGAGACCAAAATAAGTGCCGAAATACAAGGTAAAATTAATTCGTTGCTTGTTGATGTGGGAAGTAGTGTAAAAATTGGTCAGCCCTTAATTCAATTAGATAATTCCTTATTAAAACTGCAACTGCAATCCATTGAAGTGCAGATTGAAGGATTGGAAACTGATGTAAAAAGATACACTGTACTTGCAAATGCAGATGCAATTCAAGGAGTTCAGTTAGAAAAAACTGAATTAGCTTTAAGATCAACAAAAATTCAAAAGGCTACACTCCTTGAACAAATTAATAAAACAACAATCAAAGCACCATTTAATGGTATTGTAACAGCCAAAATGACCGAAGAAGGTGCATTTGCTGCACCAGGAATCCCCTTATTGCAAATTACTGATATATCGAACTTAAAATTCACAATTAATTTGCCTGAGCAAAAATTAAATCAGTTTTATATGGGAAAAACATCTGAACTAACTACTGATGCATTCCCAGATGTAGTCCTATCAGGTAATGTTTCTATGATAGGCAGTAAAGCTAATTTTGGAAATAGTTTTCCAATTCAATTTTTAGTTGCCAATACGCCCGATTTGAAAATAAAATCTGGAATGTCAGGCAATGTGCTTATTACGAATAACGACAAGCAAGAACACATTATAATTTCTTCATCATCAATTGTTGGAACGAATATTAAGCCTCAAGTTTACAAAGTAGAACAAGGCAAAGCAATATTAAGCGATATATCTATCTCTAATCGCTTTGAGAATAAGGTTCAAGTAAATAAAGGCTTAACAGAGGGAGATGTAATTATAACCAATGGGTTTATAAATCTTTTTGATGGTGCTAATGTAATAACCAAATAATATTAAGAAAATGAATATAACAAAAATTGCTATAAATCGCCCATCCCTTATAATTGTTCTTTTTAGCGTATTTGCACTTTTAGGGATAATCGGTTATAAAAACCTAAGTTATGAGTTATTACCCGACTTTAATCAGCCTGTTGTTGTAATTAAGACGATATATCCAGGAGCGGAACCGCAAGAGGTTGAAACCTCCGTTTCGCGAAAAATAGAAGATGCTTTATCAAACCTCGAAGGGGTTGATTATATAGAAACAAAGTCGATGCCTAATGCTTCTGTAATTATTGCCAATCTTAATTATGGGACGGATGTTGACAAAGCAATGCAGGATGCTCAACGCTATATTGATAATATCATGAAAGATTTGCCTGCCGATATTCAAAATCCGGTAATGAGCAAAGTTTCGCCTAACGATTTGCCAATAATCTCTATAAGTGCGACCAGCAATTTGTCGGAAACTGAATTTTATCAGTTAATGAAAGACGACTTTCTGCCACAAATACAACAATTAAAAGGAGTTGCCGAAATAACATTATTAGGTGGCGAAGAGCGAGAAATTCAAGTAAAAGTCGATCAAGATAAATTAGTGTATTATAAACTTTCACTTAGTCAGGTTGTTGAAGCCATTAATCGTTCAGGATTGGATCTCCCTGCCGGAAAAGTTCAGACACAAGATGAGAATAATTCGGTGCGTATTACCGGAAAGTTTACAAGTATCGAAGATATAATGAATGTGCAAGTAGCTATGCCGTTCCCCAATAGCCCTGTGTATGTAAAAGATGTTGCAAATGTTATTGACGGCGTTAAAGAAATATCATCGGTAAGTCGTTATAATGGAGTGAACGGTATTGGTATGATGTTGAAAAAACAGGGAGATGCAAATGCTGTAGATGTTTCAAAACTGGTAGGTGAAAAGCTAAAAGAAATCGAAGAAAAGAATAAAGATGCTGGCGTAAAATTTACGATTGCCGACGATTCTACCGACAAAACTATAGCGGCGGTAAATTCTGTTGTTTTTGATTTGATCTTAGCTGTAATATTAGTTTCAATTGTAATGTTATTGTTTTTAAGAAGTTACCGAAACTCATTAATTGTTTTAATTTCTATTCCAACATCTCTGATTACAGCTTTTGCAGTAATGTGGCTTTTGGGTTATACATTAAACCTGATGACCTTACTCGCCATGTCGTTAATTATTGGGATTTTGGTGGATGACTCCATAGTGATACTTGAAAATATTCAACGGCATTTAGACAAAGGAAAAGAAAAACGAACTGCGGCATTTGATGGTCGTATGGAAATTGGATTTACGGCACTCTCTATTACTTTGGTGGATGTGGTTGTGTTTTTACCCATTTTGTTTTTACAGGTTTTTGTTGCCGATATGCTAAAACAGTTTTCGGTGGTAGTTATAACTTCTACACTTACCAGTTTGTTAGTTGGATTTACTCTTACACCATGGATAGCTTCCCGAATTGGGAAAAAAGATGATTTAAAACCTACTAATATGTTTAACCGCTTTTTACTTTGGTTTGAACGTCAATTAAAATCTTTTATAAATTGGTATGGTAGGCAACTTGATTGGGTATTACGCCACAAAATTATTTTTGTAGGTATTGTTTTACTTCTTTTCGCTATTACTTTGGGAGTGATGAAACAAGGTATTATTGGCAAAGAGATGATGTCCACAGGAGACCAAGGAAAATTCCGACTAAATTTAGAGTACGATAAAACAATTACTGTTCAGCAAAATAATATTATTTCTCAGCAAGTTGAAAATTATATTTTACAACAGCCAGAGGTTTCAACACTTTTTAGCAATATAGCTGGTCCCAGCACTGGAATCGGGAGTTTTGGTGTTGGATCTGCCAATAAATCTGAATTTACTATCCAGTTAAAATCAGAGAAAGAACGAGATTTGAAAACAGAAGAATTTATGAAATTGCTGCTTGCTGACTTAAGGCAAGAGTTTTCGGGTATAAATTTTTCAGTGGCTGTAATTGGATTATTGCCCAAAGGAGCTCCAATAAAAATCTCACTAAGTGGTGGAGATTTAGATTTAGTAATGAAAACATCCAAGGAACTAAAATCAGTTATTGAAACTATTCCGGGTGCAGACAATGTCCAATTATCGGTAGTAGAAGGAAACCCTGAGTATAAAGTAATACCTGATAAAGATAAAATGCAGCGATTAGGACTTACAACTGCTTTTGTGGGAATGAATTTAAGAACTGCTTTTACTGGTAACGAAGATGCAACAATAACCGAAAATGGCACAGAATATCCAGTAAGAATCTGGCTCGACGAGTTTGATCGCAAAAACTTTGAAGATGTAACGCATTTTACTATTGTTAATCCAATGAATGTCCCCATAGAAGTATCACAGTTTGCCGAAGTAATGCAAGATAATTCACCATCACTTTTAGAACGTCTCGACCGACAAACATCAGTAACACTTACTGCCGAATCATTTGGCCGACCTTCAGGAACATTAGCGGGTGAAGTAATTACATATTTGGAGTCAAAACCACTTCCCGAAGGTGTTAATCTTACTTGGGGTGCCGACATTAAAACTCAAAATGAAAGTTTTGGAGCCTTGGGTTCGGTTTTGCTTATTTCATTTATTTTGATTTATTTAATATTAGTAGCATTATATGATAGTTACATCTATCCGTTTGTTGCATTATTTGCTATTCCTGTAGCTGCTATAGGAGCTTTCTTAGCTTTGAATTTAACATTAAATCATTTAACTCTTTTTGCTCAACTAGGACTTATTATGTTGATGGGATTGGTAACAAAAAACGCAATTCTTATTGTCGATTTTACAAATCAATTAAAAAGAGAAGGCGTTCATTTCAAAGAAGCATTAATTTTGGCAGGTAAGGAACGCTTACGCCCTATTTTGATGACAACTCTGGCTCTGGCTATAGGTATGTTACCAATTGCATTGGCAAAAGGAACTGCAAGTGAGTGGAAAAATGGATTAGCGTGGGTAATTATTGGAGGCCTACTTTCGTCGTTAGTTTTGACGGTATTTTTAGTTCCATTAGTTTATTATGTTGTAGATAGTATTAAAGAAAGATATGCAAAAAGAAAAGAGTTTAAAGCATTAGAAAAGGGTGTGAAAATAAAAAATTAAGATGGTTGATTTGTAAAACAATAAAATGAAAAATAAAATTGTTTTCTTGATAATATTCTCACTAATAAATTCATTAATCTGCATGGGGCAGAAATCTGATACAACACATCAGATTGGGCTTGCTATAATATCTCAAGTGAATCAAGGTAATAGTTATATTACTTTTCCTACAGATATTGGAAATATTGAGCCCTTATGGTTTGAAGGGAATTTAATGCCAAATTTTCATCTCCGACAAAGTAAGGATTCCCGATTAATGGGTGTTCTTACACCACAGATTATTCTCAGAATGTACCAAGAGGCATCATATCCAGTTCGCTCGCCTAGCTATATCCCTCAATTCACTTTTTATTATCTTTTTAAGGATAAGGGCAATCAAAAGAGCACAAGTGTTTTTGGTCGAATTGCACATCATTCAAATGGTCAGGATGAAAGTTTTTTTCTTGATAGTGGAGAAATTAACACAAAGTCAGGTGATTTTTCGACCAACTATTTTGAGGGAGGTGTAATAAGAACGAACTTCAACAAACGATTTAGCGCTTATCAGTTTTTCAAAACATCTTTAGAGGTTTATCCACAAAACTGGTACACTGATGATCTAAATGGAATATTTAGCCCTGTTCGTTGGCACAATACATTTTCGATATTTAAACTTTCTAATAAGGATATAGATCGTACAAAACGCTCCGCTGATATTTCGTTAAAAGGAGAGGCAACATGGATGTTTGGGAGTTTGAATGAATGGGAAATTGCTTCCATAAACAGATTAAGTCTAAGTTTTACTTTTTACTATCACCCCAGATTTTTGGAAGATGTCGGACTTTTTGTTCAATATTACCAAGGCTTGGATTATTATAACATGTCATTCAACCACCAATTGTATGTTTTGCGTTTTGGAATAATGACTGAAAAATTAAGGTTTTAAGTGCAAAAACATTAAATGGATATGTATTGAATGACTGGGAGAGCAATAGACGGTATAAGGAGTTACGCAAGAATAAGGAAATATTTGAATTGATTTTTAGAGTTCTGTAGATAAATACCTATGTTTTTTTTCAACTAAACAAGGGTTATATGTATTTATATCAAGGTCAAAACCTGATAGCGTTTGCTGATTGCTTTAAATTGGATGAAAATTGTAAGGAATACTTAGTTCACATGAAATGGTTAGAAGGGTATGAATGTTTAAGATGTGGAAACAAAACCTATCAAACAAGGAGCAGTTTTTCTTGCGTTTGCAACAAGTGTAGTTATATAGAATCGGTAACGGCAAACACTTTGTTTCATAAAGTAAAGTTTGGAATTCGTAAAGCATTTTTCATTTGCTTTGAAATGAGTACAACAACAAAAAGTCTTTCAGCTAACTATATGGCACAACGCTGTGGTGTTGTTTTAGCCCCTCAAATAATCAGACAAAATTATAGTTAAAGAAATATAATTTTGTCTGATTATTTGAGGGGCTAAAACATCTCCAAATTTTGTAAATAACTATTATGGTACCAGTTATACAAATGCAGATATAAATAATGATATAATTATTTCTGTCACCGAAGCTCATGATTGGAATACCGATTATAACTCTAGAATATCGGAAACTTCTGTAGAGTCTGATTTAGGAGGAATAGGCGATTATACATCTTTAAAATATCCTACAATTTTACACGAAAATATAATATCGAACAAAACATATAAAAGCATAATTGCAGTAACAAAAGATATTATTATAACTTCGGGAAATACATTAACATTCGATGAAAACTCAATAACACATATTATCAACAATTCTACTTTAACGATAAATAGCAATGCAGAATTAGAGTGTTTAGGAACTTTAATTATCGAAGAAGGATGCAAAATAATCATCGAAGAAGGAGGCAAATTATTTGTCGAAGAAGGAGGTCAATTAATATATGAACAAGGAGCCACAATAAGCCTTATTGCGAATAATTCTCATGTAGAAATCGCTGGCGACCTTCACATCGCTAATAACGCCACCTTCACATTCTCCGGCAACGGTTACATAAAATTCAGCAAACCCGGACCTGATTCAGCTCCCGATAATATTTTTGCTGGTACAAATGCTTCGTTTGTTTTAGAAGGTACAGGCAAAAACGATAAAAAAATGGAAATTCAGCAAAGCTCGGTTCATTTTCCCGAACTTGCCGAATTGCGTTTCGAGAACTGCAAAATTGAGATGGGGTCTAGTGCAAGAATGCAAACCGGTTCAACATCATCTATTACTTTTGAAAATGTTAAAATTACATCAACTACTGGAGTTTATAATGCACATCGTAGTTTCCATTTTTACGGTCAGCCTAATGTTACAATAAACAATTGTATATTTGAGGATGGATATCATGGCTTATATGGTAATCTCACTTATGGCGGAGCACCGCTATATATATCTAATAGTACATTCCAAAATAATGCGCGAGGAATACAAATTTATAATAAGGGACTAAATTTAAATAATTGCACAGTTATTAACAATACCGACTTTGGCATATATTGCCAAAGTATGAGTTTTAACTCTAATTTTACAAACTGTACAATAAATAATAATAGATATGGGATGTTTTATAACAGTAGCGTAAGTGCCTCACTAGAAGACACATATATTCAATCAAATACTTATGACGGCATTAGAACATCGGGAGGTTTTGCATTATACCTTGAGTGTTGTTATATTAGTAATAATCGTTATGGTATTTATACAAATAATGGAACATTTGTAAAGCCAACAACATCTGATATTGTCAATAATTCGAAAACGATTTATCTTGATTATGGATTAGTTTCACTTAATAATAAATATAATCAGTTGCAGGCACTTAATGATGGTTATACTTTGTACGGTTCAACTAGCATGTGGTGTGGTGGAGGTAGTCCTACATTATCAGCAAGACATAATCGTTGGGAATCTAACCTATATGCTCAACCTACATACAATGATAATTATAAATTATGGGTACATAATTGTTCTCCCTTCACACCAGTAATAGTTAAAGATAGCTTGCCTGCATATTTAACTTGTTTTATGGGGACCCCTGTTTTATTAGATGATAATTTGGATGGAAATGCAGATCAAAATATAAATACAGAATCTAAGCTTCCTCTAGTTAATTTAGCTGGTGTTCAAATGCCTTTGGATGAGGCTGTTAATCAGCTTAGTAGCCAATTAATTGAAATTGAATCAGAAGAAAACTATCGTAATCTTATTTTTCAATATTCCACTCTTATTGAGAATTGTAATTTGTTTGAAGATGCAGAGGTTAATTACTGGCAAAACATTGCTTATGTAGATGTTCATAAATTTATCTCCGATTTTTATAAGTTTGTTGATTATGACAAGACAAATGTGAATTTTAATGCTGGAGTTGAAGAACTAATATCAATAAATACAAGCTTGCTTGAAAATCCTTTGATCCCACATTATAAATTTGTTGAGTACAGTCTTGATATAGCATTACTAAATCGTATGCGAGAACATTATACTGTTTCTATATCTCAACTCGAAGCACTTACAAATGAATTGCAATTTGCTGGCTCAGAATCTGAATATGATTATGTTCAAAACTGGCTCTGTCATATTAAAGCCGAAAAATTAGCAGCTGAAGGAATGTTAACACCCGATGAATTTAAATTTGCAATAGAAAATTGTGATTTATGTTTTTCAGTTCGTAATGCAGAAACATCTGACACAATTAGTAATTCAGATAATAATTATGAGAAAGCTAAAAACGATGAAAACGATATAATAAATGGTAATACCAAAAACAATTTTACTATAAGTCCAAATCCTAATCAAGGCAGTTTTAATATTGAGTTTGCAAACTCATGCCTTGGTTGTGAAATACGAATAATCAACTCAATAGGACAGTTGGTAAAAAGTGTTGCGGTTGATACAGACAAAAAAACCATAAAAATTGATGGCTTAACAACAGGTCATTATAAAATTATATGCTTGCTAAATAATGAAATAATTGATACAGGAACAGTTGTAGTAAAATAAGGAAGGGGTGGTACAGTTTATTGTTTTCAATTAAATATACTGTTCCTTTTTTTTACAAAATTGATAATTATTTGTAACCACGGACGGCGAATAAATTCTTGTCCGTGGTTACAAATATTAAACACTTAGTAAGTTTATTTTTTGTCTTACGTTTAAATAGGCATCTTTTGACTTAAATACATCATGTTTTACATCAATCTGAACTGTAAAAATTTTACCGAACTTAGGTTTAGAATGAAAATAAAAGTCTGCTATTAAAATTCTTTCAACATTTCCAAACACCCATCTGTCCAATGTGGAATTTTTACGCCGTAGGTTTTTATAATTTTTGATTTGTCGAGTACACTATAGGCTGGTCTTTGTGCACGAGTGATAAATTCACTACTGCGAACTGGAAATATTGGAGTGTTAATGCTTTTTTGTTTTAATAAGAATACTGCAAAATCATACCATGAGCAAACTCCATGGTCAGAATAATGATAAATACCTGATTCCCATGTTTTTAAATTGAAATAACCTGAAACAATTTTAAGTATTGCATTTGCAAGGCTTCCAACATAAGTGGGAGTTCCTATTTGGTCGAAAACTACATTTAGTTTTTCTTTTTCACTGCCTAATTTTAAGATTGTTTTGGCAAAATTGTTACCATATTCACTGTATAACCACGATGTTCTTATAATTATAGAATCTGGGGCATTTGCAATTGCTAATTTTTCACCTTCTAATTTAGTTTTTCCATAAACTGAGACTGGTTTTTCTAAATCTGTTTCTGTGTATGGAGTATTTGCTTGTCCATCAAAAACATAATCGGTTGAGATATGAATAAGTTTTGCTCCTGTTTCTGATGCTTTTTTTGCTAATAATTCGGGGCCTTTAGCATTAGCTTTGTGGGCGTTTTTTGCATCATCTTCGGCTTTGTCAACTGCTGTGTATGCAGCACAATTTATGATGAGGTCGATTTGATTATCAGAGAATATTTTATTTAGGTTATCAACATTCGTAATATCTGTTTCAGGAAGACCAGTAAAAATAAAGTCTAAATCAGTAAAATTAATCGATAAATCGTGTATTTTACGTCCAAGTTGACCATTCGCTCCTGTAATTAGTGTTTTTTTCATAATTAGAAATTCATTTCCGCATCTATAAATGCAGGATTTTTTGTGTCTTTTTCTGATATAATATAATCTTTTGGTGATATTTGCCAGTCTATTTTTAATTTGGGATCATCGAATTGTATTCCACGTTCAGATTGAGGATTGTAGTATTCATCGCACATATAAGAAAAAACGGCTCTTTCGGATAAAACCGCAAAGCCATGAGCAAAACCTTTTGGAATTAGGAACTGAGTTTTATTTTCTCCACTTAATTCAACAGCAACATGCTGACCAAATGTAGGGGAATTTTTACGTAAATCGACTGCAACATCTAATACTTTTCCCGAAATTACTCTTACTAATTTAGTTTGTCCGTAAGGTGCGATTTGATAGTGCAAACCTCTGATGACACCATAACCAGAGCTAGACTCATTATGTTGTAGCGGATTAAAAACTATTCCATTTTCTAATGCAAGATTTTGATTCCACGACTCAAAAAAGTATCCTCTTTTATCATAAAAAACCTTAGGTTTGATAATAAGTAGTCCTTCTATTTTAGTTTTTGTAATAATCATAATGGAATTTCTTCGTTTAATATTTTTAGTAGATATTGCCCGTACTCACTTTTTTGCAATGGAATTATTAGTCTCTCAAACTGCTCTTTGTTAATAAAACCGCGGCGATAAGCAATTTCTTCGATACACGAGGCTTTAAGTCCTTGCCTAGCTTCAATTGTCTCAATAAAATTTGCTGCTTGAAGCAAACTTTCGGGTGTGCCAGTATCTAACCAGGCAAAACCACGTCCTAAAAGTTTTATTTGCAGGCGTTCTTCTTGGAGAAAAATATTATTTAAGTCAGTAATTTCGTATTCTCCACGCTTTGATGGTTTTAGCTTTTTTGCTTTTTCGATTACATCATTACTGTAAAAATATAATCCTGTAACCGCATAATGTGATTTTGGTTTATCTGGCTTTTCTTCGATTGACAAAACGTTGCCATCCGCATCAAAATCTGCAACTCCGTATCTTTGAGGATCTTTAACATAATAACCAAATATCATTGCACCATCCTCAAGTTTTGCGGCATCTAACATAATATTTCCAAAGCCTTGTCCATAAAATATATTATCTCCTAAAACTAGACAAACGCTATCATTACCAATAAATTCTTCTCCAAGAGTAAAAGCTTGTGCTAGTCCGTCGGGCGATGGTTGTATTTTATATTGAATTTTCATGCCGAGCTGTGAGCCATCACCAAAAAGTCTTTCATAAAGCGAGATGTCCTGCGGAGTAGAAATAATCAAAACTTCACGAATACCAGCAAGCATAAGTACCGACAAAGGATAATATATCATAGGTTTGTCGTAAACAGGTATTATCTGTTTTGAAATGCTGATTGTTATCGGATGCAACCTTGTACCTGCTCCACCTGCTAAAATAATTCCTTTCATATTGTTGTTTTTTAAATAATAGGTCTAAAATAATTTATTGTTTTAATTAAGCCTTCTTCTAAATTGATACTTGGACTCCAAGCATCAAGAAGTTTAGTTGCAAGACTAATATCAGGTTGTCGTTGAATTGGATCGTCTTCGGGTAATGGGAGGTATTCTATTTTACTTTTTGAGTTTGTCAATTTAATAATTTCATCAGCAAGTTGCAGTATAGTAAATTCTCCAGGATTACCAATATTTACAGGTCCTGTAATATCATCAGTAGTGTTCATCATTCTGATAAGTGCTTCAACGAGGTCGTCAACATATTGAAAACTACGTGTTTGTTTTCCATCGCCATAAATGGTAATAGGTTTGTTTTGTAAAGCCTGAACAATAAAATTGGAGATTACTCGTCCGTCATTTGGATGCATGTTTGGACCATAAGTGTTAAATATTCTGACAATTTTTATTTTCACATCATTTTGTTTATGATAATTAACAAAAAGAGTCTCGGCACATCTTTTTCCCTCATCATAACATGCACGCGAACCTATAGGATTTACATTTCCCCAGTATGTTTCGGGTTGCGGATGAATTTCTGGATCGCCGTAAACTTCACTTGTAGAGGCTTGTAATATTTTTGCTTTTGTTCTTTTTGCGAGGCCAAGCATGTTGATAGAGCCCATTACCGAAGTTTTAATTGTTTTAATAGGATTAAACTGATAATGTATTGGCGAGGCAGGGCATGCAAGATTATAGATTTCGTCAACCTCAATAAAAAAAGGCATAGTAATATCGTGGCGGATTAGTTCAAAATACGGATTGTCAATTAAGTTTATGATATTCGACTTGGAGCCTGTAAAATAATTATCGAGGCAGATTACTTCGTTACCATCTTCGAGCAGTCGTTTGCATAAGTGCGAGCCAATGAAACCTGCACCACCTGTTACAAGAATTTTTTTCATAGATAAATTTTTAATCTATATTAGGAAGTAAAAATATAGGTAATTTCTTAGAAAAACAATTTTATATCGCAAATGTGTCTATGGCCAAAAAATACAGTTTGCAAATCTAAAACTTTATCATACAGTTTTTGTTTTGTAGTCC
>CAYNKH010000017.1:0-29006 GCA_964397745.1 uncultured Bacteroidales bacterium
TTTTACAGAGCTTTTCAGCAGGTGGGCTCTGCTCATGCAGGGCACACACAGGCGGTATAGCAAAAAGCGGCAAAGTGCTTAATTGGAGCGGCTTTACCCCGTTTCAGCTTTATCTCGGTTTGTTAGTGAATCGCTCGCAATTCGCTTCATGCCATATTGCCAACCGATGATTAGAGACACAAAGCCACAATGCGTTAAACTCGGTTGTTTTATGTATCTGTTTGACCTATGACCACAGGAAACCATTATTAAACACATCACGCAAGAGTTTGTTATTAAGATGTTTGCGTACAATTTCGAAAATAGGATTACTGATACTACAATACTCACTTAATCCGTCGGTAATACAGATATATAAAACTGATGAAAATCTAAAAGTACAAAATGGTATCATTATAAATCCGCTAGGGTCAGTTGTTTCGAAAATCAACAAATAAATGCAAGTTTATTAGTTATAATTAATAGGATAATGATTATTATGAAAATTTGACAAAAAACAATTTACAAAAAAAATAAATAGCGACTCACAAATAAGAAAATAGAACATTGATTTTAAGACTTTTAAGAGCAAATTAAAATTTGTTGATTATTTTGTAGATAACTTAAACAAATTTCAGTAAAAAAATTGAAGATAATTCTATATTTTTATAGTTCATTTAAAAAACATATCTGCAATGCCTGAATTTACGCATCTACATGTTCACTCTCAATACTCTATACTCGATGGAGCAGCCTCAATATCAGCACTGATTAACAAAGTAAAATCTTCGGGAATGAATGCTTTAGCACTTACCGATCATGGCACAATGTTAGGGATAAAAGAGTTTCACCAAGCGTGTATAAGTGCAGATGTTAAACCCATTTTGGGCTGTGAAGCATACGTAGCACGACGAAGCATACACGATTGTAGCCAGCCTTCCGATAAATCTGGAAATCATTTAATAATACTTGCCAAAAACTACACTGGTTACGAAAACCTTATGAAAATGATTTCGAAAGCAAATCTGGAAGGTTTTTATATGCGTCCTCGTATAGACAAAGCAATGTTAGAAGAGCATCACGAAGGTCTTATTGTTAGTTCGGCTTGTTTAGGAGGTGAAATACCAAGACATATTGCAAATGGGAATATCGAAGAAGCCGAAAAAAGTATTTTATGGTATAAAAGTATTTTTGGAGATGACTTTTATCTCGAAGTAATGTATCATCCGACCGAAAACCAAAGATTAAAACAACATGTATCGGATAATCAGTTAATAGTTAATGAAAAAATAATTGAACTTGGAGCAAAATTAGATGTCAAAGTTATTGCAACAAACGACACGCACTTTGTAAATAAAGAAGACGCAGAAGCTCACGACATACTCATTTGCCTTACAACAAATGCCGATTTTAGTGATCCTGACCGCTTAAGATATACCCGAAGCGAATGGTTAAAAACTCCTGATGAAATGGAGCAACTATTTGGTGAGCATCCAGAAACCCTAACTAACACAATGGAAATAGCCAATAAAGTTGAGGTTTTTGAAATTAACAGAGAACCAATTATGCCTGAGTTTCCTATTCCTGAAGATTTTGGCACATTAGATATTTGGCGTGAAAAATTTGACGAAGAGGAATTAATAAAAGAATTTGGCGAAGAGCGGTTCAATAAACATGGCGACTACAATTCCGTTTTAAGAATCAAACTAGAATCCGATTATCTTGCACATTTAGCTGATATTGGAGCAAAAGAACGATATGGAGAAAATTATACGGACGAAATTCGTGAAAGATTAGAATTTGAACTAGATACAATAAAAACAATGGGTTTTCCTGGATATTTCCTTATTGTGCAGGATTTTATTGCAGAAGCACGAAGACTTGGTGTTTTGGTTGGTAAAGGAAGGGGATCAGCTGCTGGCTCGGCTGTAGCATATTGCACAAAAATTACAGATGTTGACCCCATTGCATTCAATCTGCTGTTTGAAAGATTTTTAAATCCCGACCGAATATCAATGCCCGATGTGGATATTGACTTTGATGATGATGGACGCTCATTAGTAGTTGATTATGTTACTAAAAAATACGGGAAAGATAAAGTTGCTCATATTTGTACAATCGGCACTATGAAAGCAAAAGGTGCGTTGCGCGATGTCGCAAGAATATTACGTGTACCGCTCAGTCAAATTAACGAATTTACAAAAAAACTTCCAAATAACGGCTCCCTTAGTAATGCTTATAAAATAATTAGCGAAGCTAGAGAAAAACATGGAACTCTCGAAAAGGTAATCGCTGATATTGATAGAAAAATAAAAAAAGCAAATAGTGAAGATGAAGAGGCCTTAGCTCTTAAACTTGAAACTCGCAAAATAATAGCTGAAGGAATTTTAGCTGCCGAACTAAACAATGATCAGTTAATGCTAAAAACTTTTGATATTGCTTGCACATTAGAAGGTTCGGTAAGGCAAACAGGTGTACACGCTTGCGGCATGCTGATTGGACGCGACAAACTAGATGAAAACATACCCTTAATGCGTACAAAGGAAGAAGGAGGGTTGGCAGCAACGCAATACGAAGGAAAATATGTCGAAGATATCGGATTATTAAAAATGGACTTCCTTGGATTAAGAACTTTATCAATTATTAAGGAATGTCTTGCAAATATAAAACTATCAAAAGGCATCGACCTAGATATAGAATCTGTTCCTTTAGATGATGAAGAAACACTAAATGTTTTTAAAACTGGATCAACAACATCAATATTTCAGTTTGAATCCGAAGGAATGCGAAGCCACCTTAAAACATTAAAACCTACACACTTTAATGATTTAGTTGCGATGAATGCTCTGTACCGTCCTGGACCAATGGAGTATATTCCTGATTATATCAGACGTAAACACGGAAAAGAAAAAACTGTTTACGACCATCCCATTATGGAAGAATACCTAAAAGACACTTATGGTATAACAGTATTTCAAGAACAGGTGATGCTTCAGTCTAGGGCTCTCGCAAATTTTACCCGGGGTCAATCTGACTCGCTACGTAGTGCGATGGGAAAGAAAAAAATTAAAGCAATGGAAGAGCTTCACGTGAAATTTACTGATGGTTGCATGAATAATGATAAGTTTATTGCTGGCTGTCAAGAGATTAACAAAGAACCCAAAGAACTAATCGAAAAAATATGGAAAGATTGGTCGGCTTTTGCAAAATACGCTTTTAACAAATCGCACTCTGTTAGTTATGCTTATGTAGCTTATCAAACTGCATATCTAAAAGCACATTATCCAGCAGAATTTATGGCTGCAAATCTCACACGCAATCTTTCGGATATGGATAAAATATCCATACAAATGGAAGAGTGTAAGAGAATGAAAATTAAAGTACTTAGCCCCGATGTAAACGAAAGTTACAAAGGTTTTACAGTAAACAAAGACGGTAATATAAGATTTGGAATGGGCGGAATAAAAAATGTTGGATCAAATGCTGTAGAAAATATAATAACAGAAAGAGATGCTAAAGGTCCGTATAAAGACATTTTTGATTTTGTATCAAGAGTTAATCTAAATGCTGTAAATAAAAAAAATATGGAAGCATTGGCTTTTGCAGGTGCTTTTGACTGTTTTATAGAAACCCAAAGACCACAGTATTTTTTACCGACACCAGAGGCCGAAACATTTATCGAAGCACTAATCAGATTTGGCAATAATGTGCAATCGTCAAACAATGCTGGTATGACGCTTTTTGGAGAAATGGAGTCAATGGCAGTTTCTAATCCTATTATACCCGAATTGAATGATTACGACATGCTTAAATTTCTCAATGCAGAAAAAGAACATATCGGCATGTATGTTAGTGGACACCCACTAGAGCAATTCAAATATGTTATTAAGGCAATTAATGTAAAAGAATTACGAGAGCTTGATGAAGACACAAATAAAATAACCGACAGAGAATTTAAAATTGTAGGTTTTATTACAGAAGTTACCGAAAGAATGACAAAAACTGGTAAGCCTTTTGGGAAAATTTCTATTATCGATTATACAGGCTCATTTACATTTACCCTTTTTGGAAAAGATTATTTAGAAAATAAAAACTTTTTTGTTAAAGGATACTCAATACTAGTGGTTGCAGTGTATAAAGAAGGCTATAAAGACAAAACACAACGATACCTTAATGTTACTAAAGTAATGATGCTATCAGATGTTAAAGATAATCATTTTAAGAAAATCACTATATCTGTACCAGTAGAGAACGTAACAGACGAGTTCATCGGAAATATTACAAATCTTGTTAAGAAAAACAAGGGGGAAATAAATGTTAATTTCAAATTGTATAGCGAGGAGAACAAAACCGCAATTAATCTGTTTTCACGTACAGAAAGAGTAAGCCTTTCAGATGATATTATTGATTTTTTAGAAAACAATCCTTTTAATCTTAAGGTTAGTTTAAACTAAATATTTATATTCGTAAAAATTTAAAAATTTAAAATTATGGCAGTAGAAATTAATGAACAAAATTTTGAAGAATTAGTAATAAACTCGGGAAAACCGGTTGTACTCGATTTTTGGGCAGTATGGTGTGGACCCTGTAGAATGATTGCTCCTTTGATTGAAGAGATGCATAACGAATATGGTGATAAAGCGATTATTGGGAAAGTTGATGTTGACAACAACAACGAAATAGCAATGAAATACGGAATCAGAAATATTCCTACAGTTTTATTTATAAAAAACGGAGAAGTTGCAGACAAAGTTGTAGGTGCAGTACCAAAAGCAACACTAACTTCAAAATTAGATAGTTTGTTATAAGTTAATAATACTGTTTAACTTGCACACATTACTCCAACTCACTCATCAGAGTAGCTGCTTTATATTATTGTTTTAAATAATAAAATTATGACGATAAACGAAATTCAGGACGAAATAATTCAGGAGTTCTTAATTTTTGACGATTGGATGGACAAATACTCGTACATTATTGATCTTGGTAACGATCTTACTGATTTTAATGAAGATGCACGAACAGACCAAAATCTAATTGAGGGTTGCCAATCAAAAGTGTGGTTTAATGCAAATTATAAAGATGGCATAATCACTTTTGAGGCTGATAGTGATGCAATTATTACAAAAGGAATTGCTTCATTGCTCATCAGAATTCTATCTGGTCGTACTCCTGATGAGATACTAAATTCCGACTTATATTTTATTAAAGAAATAGGTCTTGCTTCTCATCTCTCTCCTACTCGCAGCAACGGTTTAATGTCAATGATTAAACAATTAAAGTTATATGCAATGGCATACAAAAGTCTAAATAATGTTCGTCCATAGTGTCCGACAGCTGTATTTCGGCAGGCTCAACATGCCACCTTACTCTCGCACATTCTGGCTCAAACACTAGTTTTATTGACGAAGCCTAAATAAATAAAATTATGGATAAAATTACCGAAATTGAACAAAATATTGTAGCTGCAATCAAAACCGTTTTTGACCCCGAAATGCCTGTAAATGTCTATGACTTAGGATTAATTTATAAAATTGATGTAAGTAATAATTTTGATATAGACATTGATATGACATTAACATCGCCTAACTGTCCAATGGTTGATCAAATAATCGAAGACGTGAGAGCAGCGGTTAAATCTGTAGAGTCTGTAAGGGGCGTAAGCATAAATATAGTTTTTGACCCACCGTGGTCAAGAGATATGTTAAGCGATGAAGCCAAACTAGATTTAGGACTTTTATAAACTGAACTCAGATTATAATACTTTTTAACTAAAAAAATCCTGCAATATATATTGCAGGATTTTTTTATATCTTAATTTTTTATTTTTATTTAAAAAGTTCGTTAAATTCATCAATCGTAACTTCTTTTTCTTCGGTTTTGATAGCCTCTGCAACAAAACTCACAATTTTTTCTTCTATTTCCTGTTCGTACAATTTATTTGCTTCTTCTTGTTTCGACAACATTTCGACGGCATATTTATCGAGATATTCATCAGGTACATAAGACATTCCATACTGACTAAATTGTGCTAAAAGTTGTTGTTTTGCAGCACTTTTCATTTCTTCCTCTTCAACTTTGAGATCATTCTCTTTCGCAATCTTGCTTTTTATTAAAGTCCATTGAAGATCGGTAATAAAACGTGGAAATTCAGATTCAAGTTGCTCGTCAGTAATATCTTTATTCGTTGCAATTATCCATCTTTTAAGAAACTCTTCGGGGAGTTTTAAATCTAATTTTTTGGTAAATTTTTCACGAATATCGATTGTCATTTTATACTTTGTTTCTCTTTGAAAAGAAGCTCTAATATCCTCAACAATTCTAGCATTAAACTCCTCTTCGTTAGTAACAGCGTTATCTCCAAAACATTGGTCATAAAAATCCTGATTTAATTCCGCTTTTACAAACTCTTTTACCTCAAGAACCTGAGCTCTAAACAGTGGTAATAATCCTTCAACCTGATCTTTCTCAATTTTTAAAAGGGATGAAATTTCAGCATCGTTAGGATAAGCTTTTTTAAGGTCAAATTCTATATAGGTGTCTTTAGTAATTCCAATAAACTGTTTTTTTATTTCATTATCTTTAATCATTTTTATAGAGATAGAAACATCTTCAACCATAACACCGTTGTCAATTTCTTGTGCATTCTCATCAATCTGTACAAGGTTTACTTTTAGCATAGATTCTTCGTCGGATTTTTCGGTCTCTTTAAAACTTCCAAATCTTTGCTGATAACTTTCGACATACTTATTAATCATATCGTCATCAACTTTGATGACATACTTATTAATTTTATCGTGTTTTGTAAGTTTAATTTCAAATTCTGGAGAGAGGGCAATATCAAAAATAAATTCGAATTGTTCTTGCGTTCCAAAATCTACTTGCTGCTGTTTTTCGCTAGGTAGTGGTTCGCCAAGAATATTTAGTTCTTCTTTTACCAAAAACTCAGATAATGATTGAGAAACAACTTTATTAAGTTCTTCGGCAATAATTTCGTTTCCGTACATTTTTTTGACAAGTCCGATGGGTACATGTCCAGGTCGAAAACCAGCGACATTAGCTTTTCGTTTATAATCTTTGATAGTTTTTTCGACATTTTCGGCAATGTCTTCTTTAGCAACACTAACAATTAAGTTTGCATTTAATTCGTCTATTTGATTTTTAACAACTTCCATTGGACGTTTTTTATAATTACTAAATGTTAAAAAAACCGCATTTTTCTCATCGAAAACCATGCGGTTTAGTGCGGATGAAGGGACTCGAACCCCCACGCTTTGCAGCACTAGATCCTAAGTCTAGCGCGTCTACCAATTTCGCCACATCCGCAAAATTGAGGTGCAAAGATAAATATAATTTTTAATAAATAAAGGATTTTTTTAATTTTGATTATAAATTTATTTAATAATGATTCTATGTCATCCTCATATAGCGATAAGTAGGGAATTATGAGTGGGGAGTGAACTAGAGTGAGGAGTGAGTAAAGCTGAGAAACGAAGCTTGTCTAGAAGCCACCGAGTGAGGAGTGATTACAGGATTACAAAAAAAGAACGGGGTCAAAAAAACTGTGCCCCGCCCTATAACTAATAAAAACCAATAAAATATTAATTATTCATTATTTCGTATAGTACATCAAGTTTGGGAGTCAGAATTATCTCTGTCCGTCGATTTTTTGCTCTTGCTTGCGTTGTTTTTCCAGAATCTATTGGCAAATACGAGCTTCGACCAGAGGCAGTTAATCGTATAGGGTCAATATCTGAATTGCTAAGCAATATTTTAACAATCGAAGTTGCTCTTTTTACACTAAGATCCCAATTATCCTGTATATTTCCACTACCACCATACGCAAGTTCGTCAGTATGGCCCTCTATCATAATATTTATGTCAGAATTATTTTCCAAAACATCGCTAAGCCTATTCAATGCTTGCACTCCTTTAGGATCGACATCCCATTTGCCAGATTTAAAAAGTAATTGTTCCTCAAGCGAAACATAAACTTTACCATCTTTCATTGTAACAGTAAGACCATCTCCTTCAAAATTAACTAAGGCATCAGCTACTTTTTGTCTCAAAGCATTCATAACAGAATCTTTAGAGTCGAGTATTGCCTGCAGCTCATTAACTTTAGCGTTTTTACCTAATAATTCTTTTTCTTTAAGTTCCAGCTGTATTTTCATTGCGTCAAGATTTGCCCTTTCTTGGTTTAGCCTAGCTTCGAGCGACCTTAACTCATCTTCTTTTCGCTGCAACTCTTCTCTTGTCTGCTGCAACATTACCATTGCTTTTTGAGCATCGGCATCGGCACCAGCACGCAATTTTTCCTGATTTTCGATTAATTGTTGATAAAGCTCATTAATTTTATCATACTGAACAGTTAGCGTTCTATAAGCATTACCTTTTATCGCTGTATCAGTAAGTAATGAATTTTTATCTAGCATCATTTTATCTACCTTAGCTTGCAACTCGTTATTTGCTGTTGATAATGTCTCGTTATCTTTTTTCAGAGTGTTGCGTTCTGCTTCGCAGGTTTCTTTAGCTTCTTTTACCTCTTCAAACTGTCTAGATGGGACGCATGAAAAAATCATTCCTGCAATCGCTACACCTAAAACTATTTTAAACAAATTGTTGTACCTCATGGTTATAATTTTATTATTTTTACAAAAATACTCAAGAATTTTTAAATAACAGTGTTATTAAACAATTTTATTTACATTAAGCTGTTAATCTTTTTATGGTAAGTAAACATAAAATATTGTATTTTTGCTGCTGAACTATGATAGACACAAAAAAATATAAGTTTCTTCGTGAAATAAATTCGCCAGATGACCTCAAGAAGTATGATTTAAAAGATCTTACGAGTATATGCGAGGAGTTGCGTTGCTTTATAATAGAGGCAGCCTCAAAAAACCCAGGACATTTTGGAGCGAGCCTTGGAGTTGTAGAATTGACTGTAGCACTTCACTATGCTTATAAAATGCCACAAGACCAGATAATTTGGGATGTTGGACATCAAGCTTATGGGCATAAAATACTAACAGGTCGCAGAGACATTTTTCATACAAATAGAACATACCAAGGTATTAGCGGTTTTCCAAGCCCAAAAGAAAGCATTTACGATAGTTTTGGCGTAGGTCACTCCTCAACAAGTATTTCGGCAGCTCTTGGAATGGCAGTAGCCACCAAGTTAAAAGGCGAAAACCATCAAACCATTGCTGTTATAGGAGATGGAGCATTATCGGGTGGCATGGCGTTTGAAGGTCTTAATAATGTTGCCGCAACAAAAAGTAATGTGCTGATAATTCTCAATGACAATAAAATTGCAATTGACGAAAATACTGGTGCACTCAAAGAATATCTTACCGACATAGCAACATCCAAAACATATAACAGAGTAAAAGATGATGTTTGGAATTTTTTAGGACGAATTAACCGATTAGGAGCTGATGTTCAAGGGTTTACTCAAAAAATTGACAATGCAGTTAAGTCAATAATAATGCGTAATAGCAACCTTTTTGAGTCCCTTGACATAAGATATTTTGGTCCAGTTGACGGACATGATGTTGTACTACTAACTAAGTTACTGGAAGACATAAAGTCCATTCCAGGACCAAAGCTTTTACACATTATCACTAAAAAAGGTAAAGGATTTAAAGCTGCCGAAACCAATCAAACCAAGTGGCACGCTGCTCCTGGAAAGTTTAATATTGTAACTGGCGAATTGCTTGACAATAATACCGATAACCAATGTCCTCAAAAATATCAAGATGTTTTTGGTGATGCTATTGTTGAGCTTGCAAAAAAGAACAAAAAAATAGTAGCTATAAGTCCTGCTATGATTTCGGGTAGCTCGTTAATAAAAATGCAAAAGGAATTTCCAGATAGATGCTTTGACGTTGGCATAGCCGAACAACACGCTGTTACCTTTGCCTCTGGTCTGGCAATTAGAGGTTTAAAACCATTTTGCAATATTTATAGCAGTTTTTCGCAAAGAGCTTACGATCAAATAATTCATGATGTTGCAATTCAAAACCTACCGGTAATAATGTGCTTAGACCGAGCTGGGCTTGTCGGAAACGATGGTGCAACACACCATGGAGCTTTTGACATCTCTTTTCTTAGGTGTATTCCAAATCTAACAATCGCTGCACCCCGTAATGAATTTCAGCTTCGTAATTTAATGTTTACCGCCCAACTTGACAAGAGTAACTTCCCTTTTATAATTAGATATCCACGAGGACATTCGACAGAAAGACCTAGTAAACCAGAGTTCTCCGAAATAACAATAGGCAAAGGAGAATGCCTTATCAAAGGCGACAACATCGCTATTATTAGCATCGGAACATTAGGAAATACAGCTTTACAAGTAGCCAAAGAGCTTAACAAAGAAGATATTAACATTTCTGTTTATGATATGATATTTATTAAACCTATTGATAAAAAATTGCTAGCAGATATTTTAAATACCCACCAACAAATTATTACACTAGAAGACAACACACTTGCTGGAGGCTTTGGAAGCCTTGTTGCCGAGTACATTGCTGACGAAAACCTTAATGTTCAACTAACACGATTAGGGATACCAGATCGGTTTATCGAACATGGTTCACAAACTGAATTAATTAAAGAATGTAATCTTAATTATAGTTATTTACTATCCACTGTTAAAAAAACATTTAAAATGTCAATTAAATGTTAATATAAAACCATATATTTACGCCTGTTAAAAACCAAAACAGCTCTGAATGAAAACAATTCTACTATTATTTATTGGATTAATAATTACACAATTGGTTTTCTCGCAGGATATTAAACCAGACCGCACTTTTGTTAATTATTTTTACGACTCAGAAGCCTATATGTATGAGGAGAACTATGACGTTGCGTTAGATATACTTCTAAAATTAGAAGAAATGGATCCCAACAATCCAAATATTATATACAAAATAGGCTACTGTTACCTAAATACTAGGTTATATAAAACCAAAGCTCAATCTTACCTAGAAAGAGCAATAGAACATAGCAACCCCAATTATAAAGCTGACAATCATCGAGAAAAAACAACTCCTCTTGAATCATATTTGTACTTAGGGATTGCCTATCGCATGAACTATAAATTCGAACTTAGTCTTCAAACTTTTGCTGATTTAAGAAACAAACTTAACCCCTCAGACCCCAAAGACAAAGTGCTTCTTGACTTAATCAGTAGAGAGGAGGATATTACAAACAACGCAATTTATTATTACGAAAACCCTGTTGATGCACAGTTGAGAAATATGGGGTCTTCAATAAATTCAGAATATACCGATCACTCTCCTATTATTGATTTAAATGAAAGCATACTCATATTTACCTCCAAACGTCCTCGTGAAGGGGAGTCGCTTGAAAACCAGGATGAAGATATTTTTATCTCAAAAAGTAGTAATTATGTTTGGGGCAAACCAACCAGACTAGTGGCTCCAGTAAATACAGAAATTCATAACGAAGCCGCTATTGGACTATCAATCAATGGCAAGCAAATGTTTTTCTATCGTTCGGGTATGAACAATAAAGGTAATATTTATGTTACCGAATCAGAAGATGGTTATAATTGGACAAACCCAAAATTCTTACGCGAAGACGTAAATTCAAAATATCGCGAAACTCACGCTACTATAACGCCTGATGGCAACGCAATTTTCTTTACCAGCGATCGTAAAGGGGGTTTTGGCGGCTCCGACATATATGTAATGCGTAAACTCCCGAACGACAAATGGAGCGAACCGCAACTGTTACCTGCTGAGGTAAACTCTCCGTACGATGAAGAGTCTCCTTTTGTCCATCCCGATGGCGTAACTTTATTTTTCAGCTCAAAAGGACATTCTACTATGGGCGGTTACGATGTTTTTTATACTGTAATGAATAAAAATGGAACATTCTCGGAACCCACTAATTTAGGATATCCAATCAATACACCAGATGACGATGTTTCGTACGTTATGAATATGGATGGGCGAAGAGGCTATATTGCAACAGTTAAAGAAGAAGGTTACGGAGATCTGGACTTATATGAAGTCCTTCAATCGGGCATTTATGATAATAATCTGATAGTTTACGATGGTATAGTTTCAGACATAAACAACAATATTCCTGACGATCTTATTGTTACGGTAAGAGATATGAAAACGGAAGAGTATGTCGGAATATACCGACCTAATAAAAATGATGGTAGATATCTTCTTGTTCTGCTTCCCGATATCACTTATGAAATAGCATATGAAGCCAATGGTCATCTAATACATGCAATCGAACACACACCAAGCAAAGACGACATTAAAATTTTCACATCCGAATTTTTGCCAATAGAACTAGACCCTGTATTACTACAAGCTTATTTAATGCACAACATAGTTTATTTTGACGAAGATGACTCAAAATTAGACGATGATGCAGTTAATATCTTAAATAAAGTGATAACAAAATCTGAAGAGTGGAATCTTGATAAAGGACATATAATTATAAACATAAACCTCCCTATTATTGGAGCAGATCCTATTATTGATACAAAAAGAGCAGATGCTATTACTGCGTATCTTACTGATGCCGGGATTTCGAAAGATGACATATTCTTAAATGGCTCATACCCCGAAGGATACCAAGATGTTTACGGTCTAGATATGAGAGAGCGATCAGAGCTTTTGGCTGATAGTAATTTGCCAACTACAGATGCTCAAACTGCCCCTGAAGGAAAAGTAACTATCGAAAATATTTTGTTCGATTTTGATCGATACGCTATCAAAACCGAATACAATGATAATCTAAATAGACTCGCAGAGTATTTGAACAACAACCCAAATGCCGAAATTGAAATTGCAGGACACACCGATTGGTTTGGAACAAACGAATACAACTATTTATTATCCTATCGAAGGTCAAAAGCCGTAAAAGATTTTCTTGTTCAACAAGGAAATAATCCACAAAATATCATTACCACAAAATATGGAGAAGATGACCCAATTGCAAGTAATGTCAATCCAGACGGCACAGACAACCCTATTGGAAGACAATATAATCGTAGAGCGGTATTTTCTGTAATTACACAGGGAAGCGTTAATCTATTGGAGATAAAACCATTTGACATTGACTTGTTATCCAGTTCAAACACTCTTCAAAAATTTAATAATAATGGAGAGCCTATTGACGTAAATACTCTTGTTAAATCAAAAGGTAGAAAATATACAGTGCAAATCTTTGCTTTGAAAAACGAAAAACCAGTTAATTATTTTGCCGACCTTGTTGGTGTAAAAGTACATGTTGCAGATGATTGGTATCGATACTACGTAGGTGAGTTTGAAACATACAGAGACGCAAAAGTTGCTGTTGATAATCTTAAAACAATGGGATATAATCCATTTATAAGAAAAATAAGTTTCTTTGAAAAATAAAAAAATCAGGGTGCTACCCTGATTTTTTTATATTATAACACGTCCTTGAAGTTCCGATATTTTTTTTATTACTTCATTTATCTGATTAATTTTTCCCATTATATTCAAAACATCTTCGGTTTGGTTTGTGGTTTTTGCATTTTTAAGTTGTTGCTGTAGCTTAAGTTTTGCTTCTTTAACAATATTCAACTTATATTTTCGAAAAAGATCTTCGAGTAATTCATTCAATTTTTTTTCTTCATCAACAACTTGTGCTCCCTTTTTTTTCCATATTTGACTTAACTGATGTTTTTGCGAACAAAGGCTAGCTGATAATTGACTTATTTCGGGGTCTTGATGCTGAGTAAAAAAATCAGAACTAATTTTTTCGTTAGATTTTATGATTTGCTCTGCCAATAAAAAAATCTTTTGATTAAGTATATTTTTCATTTCAAGTTCATCATTTCTTAATTGGTCAATAATATAATCGGCAACCATGATATCGACACTTTCTTTAGTCTCATGATTGACAAAAACTACTATATTATTCCCATATAATAACAATAGCCTTATAATTTCATGTTCTTGAGCTTCAAAATACACTTTTTCTACAAATGCCGGTAGAGGCGGGATGTTTTGAGATGGTCCCGACAAATTTTTGTTTCTTTCCTGCTGTTTTAAATTTTGAATTTTTCGGCGAGTAATTTTTGCCACTTCGGAGTATAACACAGTTTCGTTTATACTCATTATATTGCTACATTCCTGAATATAAACAGACTGTTTAATTTTATCGTCAATTACCGAAATAGACCTCACAATATCAGAGATTAATGCAGACCGTTTAATTGGGTCATTTTTGGCTTCATCATTTAAAAGTTGGGCTTTAAAGCTTATAAAATCCTGTTCGTTTTTTTTAATATATTCTAATGTTTCGGAGCTTGAGTGCTTTTGTGCAAAAGAATCAGGGTCTTCGCCCTCTGGGAACAATAATATTCTGACATTTAAGCCTTGTTCTAGTAACATATCTATTCCACGCAAAGATGCCTTTATACCTGCGGGATCTCCGTCATATAAAATAGTAACATTATTAGTAAAACGATGTATCAATCGAATTTGATCTTCAGTTAAGGAGGTTCCCGATGAAGCCACCACATTTTTTATATCAGCTTTATGAAAAGAAAGGACATCAGTATAGCCTTCAACAAGATAACATTTTTCTTGTTTAATAATTTCTTGTTTTGCTTGAAATAAACCATATAGCACTTTACTTTTACTGTAAATAGCAGATTCTGGTGAGTTTAAGTATTTCGCTATTTTTTTATCCGATTTGAGAGTCCTTCCTCCAAAACCAATTACCTGACCCGATATACTAAAAATAGGAAAGATTACTCTTGCAGCAAAACGATCAAAATTAAAATTTTCTTTTACAATAGACAGCCCAGTCTTTTCAAGAAATTCGAGTTTGTATCCTTTTTTTAATGCGTTTTTTGTAAAAGCATCTCTTTCTTCTGGACTGTATCCCAATTTAAAATCATCAATTAGCTGCTTACTAAAGCCTCTTTCCCTAAAATATCTCAATCCAATACTCATTCCTTCCTCGGTATGCATAAGAGTTTCGGCAAAATACTCAGCGGCAAATTTTGTAACAATCAGCATACTTTCCTTTTCGCTACCCAGTTTTTTTTCCTCATCACTAAGCTCTCGCTCCTCGATTTCGATTCCGTACTTTTTTGCGAGATACCTCAATGCCTCAGGGTAGGTAAGCTGTTCGTGTTCCATAATAAAATTAACAGCATTTCCTCCTTTACCGCAACCAAAACATTTAAAAATACCTTTAGCAGGACTTACCGTAAATGATGGGGTTTTTTCGTTATGAAAAGGACATAAACCTAGGAAGTTGCCCCCTCTTCGTTTAAGATGGACAAAATCGTTAACAACATCAACTATTTCGGCGGCATCAAATATTTTCGAGATGGTTATTGGATCAATCATTAAATACAGTGTTAAAACAAAAATAAATAAACAATTCGTAAAATTGATGTTGTTTAACAGACGAGTTAAAAAACATTTGAACTAGAAATCCATAAGGATCATTCTATAATTATATTCCCAGTACTTTCGATGTTACTCACATTCCCTGCCCTATCAACAATATAAAATTTGTACAAAACAGTATCTCCGTTAAAAGGATAGTTTTCGTTCAAATCTTTCACAATTATTTCGCCCTTTAATGTTTTATCATTTCCTACGGGAGTAAATTTTGGTACATAATAATTAAGTGGTAAAAGCAGTTCGACAGGTGTCAATACTCCCACCACATACTTATATTTTTCGATAAAAATTGTATTTTTTTGCGGTTGTATTGTGTCAAACCCTATGTCACCATCTCCATCTACAAATGAGAAATGAAGTGTCCCATTTAAAACTCTATTTTGTAGTCCATCAAGGGTATCACTAAGGGCAAAATCAATCAATTCAATGCTTGGGATAGGCGAATAGCTCTCAGTCCGAAAACACGATCCACTTATTACAGATATTAAAACCACCAATATTACAATCCACAGTTTCATAAAACAAAAATACAAAATTTTTATCATAAAAAAAGCTATCAACCAAATGGTGGACAGCTTTTTTTTAATTCTTTTTTTAATTTATTATGCTTGAGCCGTTGGCCCGCCAAAATTCATTGGAATTGGACTTCCTTGTTTATTCGACGATACTTTAATTACACCATTAACAGCTTCGTACTTTGACACATTGTCCTGCAATGCATTCATAAGCCTTTTTGCATGTTCTGGCGTTAAAATTATTCTTGATTTGACTTTAGCTTTAGGCATACCAGGCATAATCCTGACAAAATCTAGAACAAACTCTGAAGTAGAGTGGGTAATGACGGCAAGATTTGCATAAACTCCCTGCCCAGTTTCTTCGGTAAGTTCAATATTGATTTGATTCTGTTTGTTTTTATCTTCCATTTTAATTGTCTTTTAATATTTTAATTTCTTCTGTGCTTTTCTGTTTTTCAATATACTCCAGTGCAGAAACACGAATATTTTGAAGTTCTCGTTGTCCAGTTCCAGCAGGGATTAAATGCCCCACAATTACGTTTTCTTTCAGTCCTTCAAGATTATCAACCTTAGCTCTAATAGCTGCTTCGTTAAGAACCTTAGTTGTTTCCTGGAACGATGCTGCTGACATAAAACTTTGAGTCTGAAGAGCGGCTCTTGTAATACCTTGCAATATCTGGCTTGATGTAGCAGGCAATGCGTCTCTAACCTCAACAAGTTTAAGGTCTCTACGTTTTAGCATAGAATTCTCGTCTCTTAAGCGACGAAACGAAACTATTTGTCCTGGCTTAAAATTTTCTGATGAACCTGCCTCTTCTACAACTTTTTTATCAAACAAGTTATCGTTTTCTTCGCGGAAAACCCATTTGTCAACAATTTGTTTTTCCAAGAACTGTGTATCCCCAGGTTCTTCAATAACAACTTTTCTCATCATTTGTCTTACAATAACCTCAAAGTGTTTGTCATTGATTTTAACTCCTTGCAGACGGTAAACATCCTGCACTTCGTTAACCAGATATTCTTGAACTTCGGTTGGACCTTTAATTGCGAGAATATCGCTAGGCGTAATTGCTCCATCAATTAGAGGTGTTCCAGCTTTTACGTAGTCATTAGGCTGAACAAGAATTTGCTTTGACAGTGGCACAAGATATTTCTTGATTTTTCCATCTTTAGGTTCTATTTCTATCTCGCGATTACCTCTTTTAATCTTACCAAACGATACCTCTCCATCAATTTCTGAAACGACAGCTGGGTTAGATGGATTTCTTGCTTCAAATAATTCTGTTACTCGAGGCAATCCTCCAGTAATATCTCCACCTTTACCAACAATTCTAGGCATTTTAATCAAAACATCACCAGTTTTAATTTCTTCTTTTTCGTTACGCATTAATCTTGCACCTACTGGGAGATTATAAGTAGCAAGTACTTCTTTTTTCTTATTAATAATTTTTGCAACAGGAATTTTTGTCTTGTCTTTGGTTTCAATAATAGTTTTCTCTTTCGTTCCTGTTTGCATTACCACTTCGTCCTTAAAGTTAACGCCTTCAACAAGATCCTCGAACACTAATTTTCCTGCATACTCAGATACGATTACAATATTATAAAGATCCCAATCGCATATCTTATCTCCTTTTTTAACTGTATCACCTGATTTAAAGAATAATTTAGCTCCATAAGGTATTGGCTTATTGATAAGCTGTATTTTTGTTTTAGCATCAATCACTCTCAATTCTGCCATACGTGTTACAACAATATCAACTTTTTGCCCATCAGCTTCTTTATACTCAACAGTTCGTAATTCATCAAACTCAATTATACCGCCATATTTAGCAATTATAGAAGATTCACTGGCAATATTACCAGCAACCCCACCCATATGGAATGTTCTCAGTGTTAGCTGTGTTCCTGGTTCTCCAATAGATTGAGCAGCAATAACTCCAACTGCTTCGCCCTTTTGCACCATTTTTCTTGTTGCAAGATTACGACCGTAACATTTTGTACAAACGCCTTTACGGCTTTCGCAAGTTAATACTGAACGTATTTCAACCCTTTCTATAGGAGAGTCCTCTATTTTCTTAGCGATTTTTTCAGTAATCTCTTCGCCTGATGCAATAATAAACTCTTCAGTTTGAGGATGATATACATCATGAACAGCTGTACGTCCTAATATTCTCTCATATAAAGATTCTATAACCTCTTCATCGTTCTTTTTAAGTTCTGTAGCTACTAGACCTCTAAGAGTTCCACAATCTTCCTCAGTTATTATAACATCCTGAGCCACATCAACTAGTCTTCGGGTAAGATAACCAGCATCAGCAGTTTTAAGAGCTGTATCAGCCAAACCTTTACGTGCCCCGTGAGTTGAAATAAAATACTCCAAAATAGATAGTCCTTCTTTAAAGTTGGACAAAATTGGATTTTCGATAATCTCACTAGTTTGAACGCCCGATTTTTGTGGTTTCGCCATCAATCCTCTCATACCGCATAACTGACTAATCTGCTCTTTAGATCCCCTTGCACCAGAATCAAGCATCATATAAACTGCATTAAAGCCTTGATCGTCTGTCGATAGTTTACGCATAACCTCAATACTTAGTCGAGCATTAATAGTTGTCCAGACATCAATTACCTGATTATATCTTTCATTATCTGTTATAACACCAATATTATAGTTCCCCATGATTTCGTCCACAGCCTCATACCCTTCTGCAACTAATTCTTCTTTTTCTGGAGGAACAATAACGTCATCAAGATTAAAAGATAAACCGCCTACAAACGCATTAGAGTAGCCAAGGTCTTTGATGTCATCAAGAAACTTAGCCGTTACTGCAGTACCAAACAGACTAACAAGGTTACCAATAATATCTCTCAACGATTTTTTCGTTAAAACGGCATTAATAAAACCATATTCTTTTGGTACAATTTGGTTAAACAGAACTCTACCAGTTGTAGTTGAAATCATTTTTGTAACAATCTCACCATTCTCATCAACGTCATCGGTACGCACTTTTATTTGTGCATGCAATCCTAATTTACCTTCATTATGAGCAATAACGACCTCTTCGGGAGAATAGAATATTTTACCTTCTCCGTCAACACCTTTACGCTGCTTAGTCATATAGTACAATCCTAAAACCATATCTTGCGAAGGAACCGTAATAGGTGCACCATTAGCAGGATTAAGAATATTATGTGATGCGAGCATTAAAACTTGAGCTTCTATTATTGCTGCATTTCCCAAAGGGAGGTGAACCGCCATTTGATCACCATCAAAGTCGGCATTAAAAGCTGTACATACGAGAGGATGTAACTGAATTGCTTTACCTTCGATAAGTTTAGGTTGGAAAGCTTGAATTCCAAGACGATGCAAGGTAGGAGCACGGTTGAGAAGAACTGGATGACCTTTAAGAACGTTTTCGAGAATATCCCAAATAACAGGATCTTTTCTTTCAACAATTTTTTTAGCAGATTTTACTGTTTTAACAATTCCACGTTCGGTTAATTTCCTAATAATAAAAGGCTTGTACAGTTCAGCTGCCATATCTTTTGGGATACCACATTCATGCATTTTTAATTCGGGTCCAACAACAATAACCGAACGAGCAGAGAAATCAACACGTTTACCTAATAAATTTTGACGGAAACGTCCTTGTTTTCCTTTCAAGCTATCACTAAGCGATTTCAAAGGTCTATTAGCATCAGTTTTAACTGCATTAGCTTTTCTAGAGTTATCAAACAATGAATCTACGGCTTCTTGCAGCATTCTCTTTTCGTTACGTAATATAACTTCTGGAGCCTTAATTTCTAGAAGCCTTTTAAGACGATTATTACGGATAATAACTCTTCTATATAAATCGTTAAGGTCTGATGTGGCAAAACGTCCACCATCTAAAGGGACCAAAGGTCTTAATTCTGGTGGTATAACCGGAACAATCTTAACAATCATCCATTCGGGCTTATTAATATCCTTTGATAATCTAAAAGCCTCTACAACAATAAGTCTTTTTAGTGCTTCACTTTTACGTTGCTGTGATGTTTCTTTATTGGCCTTATCACGCAAATCATACGATAAGAAATCTAAATCTATTTTTTGCAATAAATCAAACAGTGCCTCTGCTCCCATTTTAGCTATAAACTTATTAGGGTCAGCATCATCAAGCATTTGGTTCTCGCGTGGCAATGATTCCAAAATTTCAAGATACTCATCTTCTGTAAGGAAGTCTAGTTCAGCTATTCCATCAACAGCTTTTACACCAGGCTGAATTACTACATATCGTTCATAATAAACGATAGTATCAAGTTTTTTTGCTGGAAGTCCTAATAAATACCCAATTTTATTGGGCAAAGTTTTAAAATACCAAATATGAGCAACTGGGACTTCTAATTTAATATGTCCTGTACGCTCGCGACGTACTTTCTTTTCTGTAACTTCAACACCACATCTGTCGCAAACAATACCTTTATATCTAATTCTTTTGTACTTACCACAGTGACATTCGTAATCTTTAACTGGACCAAAAATTCTTTCGCAAAACAAACCATCTCGTTCGGGTTTATACGTGCGATAATTAATTGTTTCAGGTTTTGTAACTTCTCCACTCGACATTTCCTGAATTTCTTCGGGAGAAGCAAGACTAATTGTTATTTTTGAGAAATTTGAATTTACTTTACTATCTTTTCTAAAAGCCATTTTGTCAGCTATTTAAATATATACAACAATATTAATCAAGGTTCACTCTCAGACACAATCCTCGTAGTTCATGTAAAAGAACATTGAGCGATTCGGGTATTCCTGGTACAGGCATCTGTTCACCTTTCACTATGCTTTCGTAAGTTTTTGCACGTCCCATTACATCATCAGATTTGACGGTCAGTATTTCCTGAAGGATATTCGCTGCACCAAAGGCTTCAAGAGCCCACACTTCCATTTCACCAAATCTTTGCCCTCCAAATTGAGCTTTACCTCCAAGAGGTTGCTGAGTTATCAGAGAATAAGGACCAATACTACGAGCGTGCATTTTATCCTCAACCATGTGCCCCAGTTTAAGCATATATATTATGCCCACTGTTGCAGGTTGGTCAAACTTTCTGCCAGTCCCACCGTCATATAAGTAGGTTTTACCATATTTTGGTACACTAGCTTTATCGGTATAATCGTTTATCTGGTCAATATTTGCCCCATCAAAAATAGGTGTTGCAAAATTAACTCCTAAAACTCGACCAGCCCAACCTAATACAGTTTCATAAATCTGTCCTAAGTTCATACGCGAAGGCACACCCAACGGATTTAAAACAATATCTACAGGAGTACCGTCATCGAGGAAAGGCATATCTTCTTGACGCACAATTTTTGCCAAAATACCTTTATTCCCGTGTCGCCCTGCCATTTTATCACCCACCTTAATAGTACGCTTACTTGCTATATAGATTTTTGCAAGCTGCATAATTCCAGCAGGGAGTTCGTCACCGATAGTAATGTCAAGTCTTCTACGCCTGAACTCACCTTCGTATTTTTTGAACTCAATCATATAGTTATATAAAAGTTTTCCTATAGTTGCATTTCTATTTTTATCCGTTGTCCATTTGTTTGGGCTAACAGTTAAAAAATCAATGTCTCCAAGTAACTTTTGAGAAAACTTTAAACCTTTTGGAATGAGATCGTTACCAAAATTATCTTTTACACCTTGCGAAGTTTTACCGTTAACAAGGACAAACAATTTTTCGATAAGCAATGACTTGAGTTTAGAATTAGCTTCTGCTTGTTGCTCATTAATACTTTCAAGTAAAATCTTATCCTGAGTTTTTGCTTTTTTATCTTTAACTGTTTTTGAGAATAATTTTTTATCTATCACAACACCACTAGTAGATGGAGATGCTTTTAGCGAAGCGTCTTTAACATCACCCGCTTTTTCTCCAAAAATTGCTCTCAATAGTTTTTCTTCTGGAGATGGATCACTTTCACCTTTAGGTGTAATTTTTCCTATTAATATATCGCCTGGCTTAACATAAGCACCGATACGAATAATCCCATTTTCGTCCAGATCTTTAGTCGCCTGCTCACTAACGTTAGGAATATCTGAGGTTAGCTCTTCCATTCCACGCTTAGTTTCTCTAACTTCGAGCTGATAATCGACAATATAAATAGAAGTAAACAAATCTTCGCGAACCACTTTTTCGCTGATTACAATAGCATCCTCAAAGTTATAGCCTTTCCAAGGCATAAAAGCGACTTTAAGGTTTCGCCCCAATGCAAGTTCACCTTTTTCGGTTGCATATCCCTCGGTAAGAATTGTTCCTTTAGAAACTTTTTCACCTTTCACTACTATCGGTCTCAGATTAATGCAAGTATTTTGATTTGTTTTATGAAATTTTGGAATTAAATACTCCTTAATTTCATCAGTAAAGTTAACAAAGTTTTCTTCTTCGCTTCTTTCGTAACGAATTACAATTTTTTGTGCATCCACATAATCGACCACACCTTCACCTTCAGCAACTAAAAGAATTCTTGAATCCTGTGCCACCATGTGTTCAATACCAGTACCTACAATCGGAGCTTCCGGTTTAAGTAATGGCACAGCTTGTCTCATCATATTAGATCCCATAAGAGCTCGGTTTGCATCATCATGCTCGAGAAACGGTATCAAAGAGGCTGCAATCGAGGCAATTTGGTTTGGAGCAACATCCATTAAGTTTACTTGATTGGATTCCACCACAATATAGTCACCTTCGTTACGCGATTTAATTTTATCTGATTGAAATATCCCCTCCTCATCAATTATGGCATTAGCTTGTGCTATTACTTTTTCTTCTTCTGCCTCTGCACTTAAATAAACAATACTTTCAAAACTTGCTTTTCCACTATTTACATGTCTGTATGGCGTTTCGATAAAACCAAGTTTGTTAATTTTAGCGTAAACACAAAGCGAAGATATTAATCCAATATTTGGTCCTTCTGGAGTTTCGATTGGACACAATCTTCCATAGTGTGTAAAGTGAACGTCACGTACTTCAAAACCGGCTCTTTCACGTGACAAACCACCAGGTCCTAAAGCGGACAATCTTCTTTTATGTGTCATTTCAGATAATGGATTGATTTGATCCATAAACTGAGATAATTGATTTGTTCCAAAGAACGAATTAATTACAGAGGATAATGTTTTTGAGTTAATAAGATCGATAGGATGAAAAACCTCATTATCTCTAACATTCATTCTTTCACGAATTGTGCGAGCCATACGAGCTAAACCAACTCCAAATTGATTTCCAAGCTGTTCGCCAACCGTACGCACACGGCGATTACTAAGATGATCAATATCATCAACATCTGCTTTTGAGTTAATCAACTCAATCAGATATTTAATAATTGCAATAATGTCTTCGCGCGTTAACACTTTGACATCTGTAGGTGTTTCGAGTGCAAGTTTATGATTAATACGAAATCTACCAACATCACCTAAATCGTATCGTTTTTCAGAGAAGAACAATTTATCAATCACATCACGAGCAGTGGCTTCGTCAGGTGGTTCAGTATTTCTCAACTGGCGATAAATATGTACAACTGCTTCTTTTTCGGAGTTACATGGGTCTTTCTGTAGCGTATTATATATAATAGCATAATCAGAGACTTTCTGATTTTCTTTATGTAGTAAAATTGTTTTTGCCCCAGATTCTACAATCATTTCGACATGATGACTCGCTATAACAGTTTCACGGTCAATAACCACTTCGTTACGTTCAATTGACACGACTTCTGCCGTGTCCTCATCAACAAAGTCTTCAAACCATGTTTTTAATACTCTGGCTGCTAATCTTCTTCCAACTGTTTTCTTAACGGCAGTTTTCGAGACTTTTATTTCGTCTGCAAGGTCGAAGATTTCGAGAATATCTTTATCACTTTCAAAACCGATAGCTCTAAGTAGAGTTGTTACCGGCAATTTCTTTTTTCGGTCAATATAAGCAAACATTACCGAATTAATGTCTGTAGCAAACTCTATCCAAGAACCTCTAAAAGGTATCACACGAGCCGAATAAAGTTTTGTCCCATTGGCATGTAGAGATTGGCTAAAGAAAACCCCTGGAGAACGATGTAATTGGGACACAACAATCCTTTCGGCCCCATTAATAACAAATGTTCCACTCGGTGTCATATAAGGCACAGTACCCAACCAAACATCTTGAATAGACGTTTCAAAGTCTTCGTGGTCTGCGTCTGTACAATACAGTTTTAACTTTGCTTTTAGCGGGATACAGTATGTCAATCCTCTCTCTATACACTGCTCAATGCTATACCGTGGAGGGTCTAGAGAGTAGTCCAAAAATTCGAGGACAAAATTATTTCTTGTATCAGTAATTGGGAAATTATCCTGAAAAACTTTATAAAGTCCTTCGGTTTTCCTTTGCTCTGCCGTTGAGTCTAATTGAAAAAACTCTTTAAACGATTTTATCTGTATCTCAAGAAAATCAGGGTATTCTAGCTGATTTTTTGTAGTTGAGAAATTGATTCTATGTTTTGTATTAACAGTCATCTATGCAATAATTAAATATGAACCTAAACATTAACAACGAAAGGTTTAAAACCCTGTATCGGGTTTTAAACCTATAATATATACAACTAACTTGTCTATTTAAGTTCCACTTCTGCACCTGCGTCTTCTAATTGAGCTTTAAGTGCATTAGCCTCATCTTTTGGTACTCCTTCTTTAATAGGAGTTGGAGCTCCATCAACAAGAGCTTTTGCTTCTTTTAGTCCTAACCCTGTTAATTCTTTAACCAGTTTTACGATTTGCAATTTTTGAGCACCTGCTGAATTTAAGATTACATCAAAATCTGTTTTCTCAGCCTCACCTGCGCCTTCGGCTGCAGCTGCGGGTCCAGCGACAGCAACAGCTGCTGCAGCAGGTTCGATACCATATTCATCTTTTAAGATATTTGCTAATTCGGTTACGTCCTTAACAGTAAGGTTAACTAATTCTTCTGCTAACTTCTTAAGATCTGCCATTTTAATTAAATTTTACTTGTTTTTTACTACTAATTTTCTATTCTCTTTCTGACAAGGTTTTTACAAGCCCCGCCACTGTGTTCTTACCTGATTCTAGTTGTCCAAGAATTGTCTGCATTGGTGATTGTAATAGACTTACAATATCACCTACAAGTTCTTCTTTGGATTTTAGACTTGCTAATACATCCAGTAAATGTTCGCCAACATAAATTGATTCTTCAGCAAAAGCAGCTTTAAAAAGCGGCTTTTCACTTTTTTTATTTAACTCTTTAATCAACTTGCCAGGCACATTTGCAACATTACAAAACATTACCGATGTATTTTGTTTTAGTACATCGTATAATTCTTTATAATCTTTTTCGGATGCTTCCAAAGCTCTTTTGAAGAATGTATTCTTAACAACAATCAGTTCTACGTCTTTCTCGAAGCACTTTTTTCTCAACTCAAAAGTTTGCTGAGCATCCAAGCCTGAGATATCAGCCAAATAAAAATGGCTATATTCTTGGACTGTGGCTTTTAGTTCTTCAATAAGCACTTGTTTGTCTTCTCGTTTCATACCGACAATTTCAATTTACTAATTAACTGATTTAGGTTCAATCTCGATTCCAGGACTCATGGTACTCGAAAGATAAATACTACGAATGTACGTACCTTTTGCAGCCACAGGTTTTAATTTGATAATAGTCTCTATTAGTTCTAATGCGTTATCATAAATTTTGCTTGCATCAAAAGAGACTTTCCCTACACCTGCATGAATAATACCATATTTGTCAACCTTAAAGTCGATTTTACCTTTTTTAACATCTTCAACAGCTTTTCCGATTTCCATAGTAACTGTTCCGGTTTTAGGATTAGGCATAAGTCCTCTGGGACCTAAAACTCTACCTAACTTACCGATTTTAGCCATCACTTGCGGCATTGTGATAATAATATCAATATCTGTCCACCCATTGGTGATTTTTTCGATATAATCATCTAAGCCTACAAAATCGGCTCCTGCATCTTTTGCTTCTTGCTCTTTATCTGGAGTACACAACACCAACACTCTCACCTTTTTTCCAGTACCGTGCGGTAATGTGGTGATCCCGCGAACCATTTGGTTTGCTTTTCTAGGATCAACTCCAAGACGTACATCAAGATCTACAGATGCATCAAATTTAGTATAAGATAATTCCTTAACTAGATTTGCAGCTTCACGGAGATCGTACTTCTTGCCTTTTTCAACTTTAGCTAAAGCTTCTTTTCTTTTTTTGCTAATTTTTGTCATTTCAAAAAGTACTTTAATTATTGTTTAATAGGAGATTCTCCTTTAATTGTAATCCCCATACTTCGGGCGGTGCCAGCCACCATGCTCATAGCTGCATCTACTGTAAAAGCATTTAAATCAACCATTTTGCCTTCGGCAATAGTTTTTACTTGCTCCCAAGAAATTGCTCCAACTTTATTTCTATTAGGTTCTGGTGAACCTTTTTTTAGTTTCGCCATTTCCAATAGTTGTACAGCTACCGGTGGAGTCTTAACGATAAAATCAAAAGATTTATCACTATAAAAAGTGATAACAACAGGCAATACTTTACCTGCTAACTCCTGTGTTCTGCCATTAAATTGTTTACAGAACTCCATTATGTTTAAGCCTTTCGATCCTAATGCCGGCCCTACCGGTGGAGACGGATTTGCGGCACCTCCTTTAATTTGTAGTTTAATAAAACCACCAATTTGTTTTGCCATAAACTTTGTTTCTTTTAAAATAAAGATTACTCTTTTTCTACCTGTATAAATCTAAGCTCTAAAGGTGTTCTTCTTCCAAATATCTTTACCATTACCTTTAGCTTTTTCTTTTCATCATACACTTCTTCAATCACACCACTAAACCCATTAAACGGTCCGTCGATAACCTTAACAGGTTCTCCAACATAAAATGGAACGTTAATCTCTTCACCACCTTGAGCTAACTCATCCACTTTACCAAGTATTCTAGCTACCTCATCACTTCGCAAGGGTGTGGCTTTTCCATCTTTGGTACCCAAAAAACCTATAACACCTGTTACACCACGAATAATGTGCTCTACTTCACCGTCTAGAACAGCATTTACTAAAATGTAACCTGGAAAGAAATTCCTTTCTTTATGCACTGGTTTTCCGTTTCTTACCTGATAGACTTTTTCGGTTGGTATCAGCACCTGTGATATTTGCTCAGAAAGCCCATGTCTCGCAATTTCACCTTCGAGATATTCTTTCACCTTCTTTTCCTTACCACTAAGGGCTCGAACAACATACCACTTTTTTTGTATTTCTGCCATATCCAACTAAAAAAATTTTGGTTTAATAAAACATGCCGTAAACGATTTTAAGAACTTCTTTAAATGTAAAGTCCATTAAAAACACAACAACGGCAAATATTAAGGAAGCAACCATTACTACAACAGCACTGCTCTGAAGCTCCGACCACTTAGGCCAAGTAACTTTATGAACCAACTCGTTGTAGGTTTCTAAGAAATATGTTTTAATTTTACTCATCTCTTAATTATTGTCTAATGCACGGGAGGAGCGACTCGAACGCCCGACACCTAGTTTTGGAGACTAGTGCTCTACCAACTGAGCTACACCCGTAAACAAGTAAGTAAGTCGCCCAATAAAGCGTCTCACTTACTTATATTATATTATTATTACTCAACAATTTCAATAATTTGTCCAGCACCAACTGTTCTACCACCTTCACGAATTGCGAAACGTAACCCAACGTTACAAGCCACAGGGTAAATAAGTTCTACTGAAATAGTAACGTTATCACCAGGCATTACCATTTGTACTCCTTCTGGAAGTTGGATTTCACCTGTAATATCCAAAGTTCTTAAGAAGAACTGTGGGCGATAGTTATTATGAAATGGAGTATGACGACCACCCTCTTCTTTTTTCAAAACATATATTTCAGCTTTAAATTTAGTATGAGGATTGATTGTTCCAGGAGCAGCGATAACCTGTCCTCTTTTAATCTCGTCTTTATCAACACCCCGAAGTAACAACCCAACGTTATCACCAGCTTCACCTCTATCAAGAATTTTACGGAACATTTCCACTCCTGTTACTACTGTTTTACGTGCATCTGCACCTAAACCAATAATATGAACTTCGTTACCTGTATTAATTACACCAGTTTCAATTCTACCAGTAGCAACTGTTCCACGTCCTGTAATTGAGAATACGTCCTCAACAGGCATTAGGAAAGGCTTTTCGTTATCACGTGGAGGAATTGGGATCCATGAGTCAACAGCATCCATAAGTTCCATAACTTTATCTTCCCACTTTTCCTCTCCATTAAGAGCACCAAGAGCAGAACCTTGAATTACAGGACTATTATCACCGTCAAAATCATAAAAGCTCAATAACTCACGAACTTCCATATCAACTAACTCTAACAATTCCTCATCGTCAACTAAGTCAACTTTATTAAGGAATACAACAATTCTAGGTACGTTTACCTGCCGTGCAAGGAGGATATGCTCACGTGTTTGTGGCATAGGTCCATCAGTTCCAGCAACAACAAGAATAGCTCCGTCCATCTGAGCAGCACCAGTTACCATATTCTTAACATAGTCAGCGTGTCCAGGACAGTCAACATGTGCATAGTGGCGTGCTGCTGTCTGATACTCGACGTGCGAAGTGTTAATAGTTATACCTCTCTCTTTTTCTTCAGGAGCATTGTCAATAGAATCGAAATCCATTATAGCAGACAAACCTTTCTTTGCCAATACCATAGTAATGGCAGAAGTCAAGGTAGTCTTACCATGGTCAACGTGCCCAATGGTACCAATATTTACGTGCGGTTTCGACCTGTCAAATTTTTCTTTAGCCATGGCTTAAAATATTTATTTATTAATAATTAAAACTTAAATTCATTCCAATACAAACTGAGCCAATGATGGGAATTGAACCCATGACCTCTTCCTTACCAAGGAAGTGCTCTACCCCTGAGCTACATTGGCACCTATTGAGCGGGAAACGAGACTCGAACTCGCGACCCTCAGCTTGGAAGGCTGATGCTCTACCAACTGAGCTATTCCCGCA
>CAYNKH010000018.1:0-28485 GCA_964397745.1 uncultured Bacteroidales bacterium
ATAATTCATATTCTATATCAAATAATGTTCCAAACTAATATTTTAAAATTGTTGACCTATAACAAAGTGGAATTGTGATCCGCTTGCACCGGTATTTCCTGAGATTTCATCAAATCCATAACCCCAATCAACACCAAGCATTCCAATCATTGGCATAAAAATTCTCACTCCTACTCCGGCAGATCTTTTCATATCATAGGGGTCAAAGTTATCTGCTCTGTACCAAGCATTACCAGCCTCAACAAAACCAATTGCATATAATGTTGCCGAAGGGTTTAGTGATAATGGGTATCTTAATTCGACAACAAATTTATCATAAATATTTCCTCCATTTTCAGGAGTAAGGGAATTATTTAGATATCCTCGTAAACCAACGGTTTCAAGTCCATATAAATTATATCCGTAAAGTCCATCTCCACCAAGTTGAAAACCTTCAAAGGGCGAGGGTCCCACATCTTTAGAATACATTCCCAGTAGTCCGAATTCAAACTTTGTCATTAAGACTAAAGCTCTTGAGCTACCGTCTTGTGCACCTGCCAATGTAGTAAACCACTGTCCACTAAATTTATATTTATGATATTCTATCCATTTATATCTATCTTGATCAGACATATCATCAGTATATACCTTATTATTAAACATAGAATATGGCGGCGTTAACTCCACTGATAACGAAAAAGTTGATCCTGAAGTTGGGAATATTGGGTTTGGACCTGCCGAGTGCCTTCCCAGCATTGTTTTTAAACTTAGGTTATTAGAATTTCCGTCTCTATATATAAAATTCGGGTAATTTCTCAAATCATAATATTTATATCCTACTTCATTATAAAGAGTAAAATAGTCATCAGGCACACGTAATCTTTGTCCTAGCCCCAATGCTGCTCCAGTTACTTTAAAGTGGTAATAACTTTCCGAATCGACTGCTGTTCCACTAGTAATAACAGAATGATAAATTGATGTAGTTAAAGAGTTAGGTTTTTTCCCTCCAAACCAGGGTTCTACAAAAGAGAGGCTATAACTTTGATACCATAAACCGCTTGCCTGTGCACGAATAGATAATTTTTGTCCGTCTCCTGTTGGCAATGGTCTATATGATTTTGGATTAAAGATATTTTTTAACGAAAAATTATTAAAAGACAAACCCAGAGTTCCAACTATCATATTTGCACCCCAACCTCCCGAGAGTTCAATTTGGTCTGATGGTTTTTCTTCAACAATATATTCGAGGTCCACAGTACCATCAGCAGGATTTGGTTGGAAATCGACATTTAGTTTTTCGGGATCAAAATATCCCAATTGAGCAAATTCGCGGATTGTTCTTTGAACTTCGCTTCTTTTATATAATGCTCCTGGACGTGTTCGTACTTCTCGCATAACAACATGATCGTTTGTTCTAGTATTTCCGGTAATTGTTACTCTGTTTACACGAGCTTGCTTACCTTCATACACTCGCATTTCTAAATCTATTGAATCATTTTCGACCAATACTTCGACAGGAGTTACATTAGAAAAAAGATAGCCATTATCTTGATAAACAGACATTACGCCAGCGGGATCATACAGTAACTTTTCTTCAAGAACAGTGCTATTATAAACATCGCCCTTTTGAATACCAAGCACTCTTGTTAAAAACTCCGATGAGTATTTTGTATTACCAAGCCAAGTGATATTTCTAAAATAGTATTTTTTACCCTCATCTATTCCGATGTGTATGCTCAACATATTCTCATCTTTAACAGGGATAATAGAGTCGTATATTATTGTCGCATCTCTAAAACCAAGCTCATTATATTTAGCAATTATGTTCTTTTTATCTGTTTCGTATTCTTTTGTAATTAACTTAGAGGGTTTAAAAATATTGAACCATTTTTTGCGTTTGGTTTCTTTCATTGCTCTATGCAATTTAGCGTCAGCGATTTGTTTTTCGCTACGATAAAAGTTATAAAATTTCTTATTATCTACTATATTATCATTCCCGACAAAAATAATATCTTCAATTTTAATTTTATCATTTTTCGTAATATCGAAAGTCAAGATAACACTATTAGCAATAACAGTATCGTTTTCTTGCAACACATTAACTTCGACATTTCTAAAGCCTTTATCAACAAAATAGTCGTCTATTGATTTTTTTGAGTTCATCACTACGTTTTCGGTAACTTGTGTACCTTTAACAAGCTTAATCATATCACGAATATCGTCTGCTTCTGATTTTTTTATTCCTTTAAAGCTAAATCGTGAGAGTCTTGCTCTTTCGACCAAATAAATATCAATAAATGCTTTATCATCAATAAGTTTTGTTAATGTTACTTCTATATCAGAGAACAATCCTTGATCCCACAATTTTTTTATTGCATCAGTTATTGTTTCTCCAGGGATAGTAATTTTATTTCCTATTTCGAGTCCTGTAAGATACAACAGCACATTTTGATCCAGATAATTGACACCCGATATTGTAACCCCACCAATTTCATACTCTTTAGGTTCAGAGTAATCAATTTTTTTCAACTGTGATTTTAAGTCGTTTTGAGTAAAACCAGTAAAACCGCACAGCATCAATAATACACAAGGAATTATTTTTTTCATTCAATAAATTTAATTTGTTATTTGTTCACTTGTTTTTCCAAATCTTCTCTCACGGTTTTGATAATCAATAATGGCTTGATAAAAGACTTCTTTAGAGAAATCTGGCCATAATACGTCAGTAAAAAACAATTCTGCATAAGCCAATTGATACAATAGAAAATTACTAATTCTTTCTTCGCCACTTGTTCTAATCAATAGTTCGGGGTCAGGAACTCCAGCCGTTGCGAGCTTTGATTCGAAATAATTATAATCTATATTATTTACATCTATATTGTTATCTTTTACTTCTTTGGCAATTATTTTAACAGCATTTAATATATCCCATCTTCCACTATAGCTAAGAGCAACAATAAAAGTAAGTTTATTGTTTTTTTTTGTTTTTTCGATAGCCAACTGGAGTTTTGTCTTAACATTCTCTGGCAATTTATTTAACTCTCCCATTACTTGGATTTTTATTCCCAGTCTATTTATTTCATCAAATTCTTTATCAATAGAACTAACTAACAAGTTCATCAGTCCGCTAATTTCGGTTTTAGGGCGATTCCAATTTTCGGTTGAGAACGCATAAACAGTAAGGTATTTAATTCCAAGTTCACCACACACCTCTAGAGCTTTTTTCACAGATTTTGCACCCTCTTGATGACCAGAGAGTCGCATTTTTCCACGTGATTTAGCCCATCTTCCATTACCGTCCATAATAATAGCAACGTGTTGAGGGACATTTGTTTTATTTATATTATCTATTATACTCATTTTAATATTGATAGTATGCAGGACAACCAAGTCCTCCAATTTTAAAGGTGTATGACAAGCTAAGAATGGCTATTGAATACCAATCCTTATTGTATCTAAAGCCTGTTTGTTTGTGCCTATTTGCCTCAATCATAGGTATTCCGAAGTTCGAGTCATAACTACTTAGGTCTTCACCAGATAATGAGTCGAGATAATCAGAAAAGGTTCTACGAAAAGCCCATTCCACCCCAAGAACGAGTCGGGGTTTTATGTTTTTTTTAAACCCAAACCCAATTGGGATTGCAAAATTAATAACATCTTGTGCAGAGTTGGCAATATATAGTGCCACTCCAGTTTGGATATATGGAGTATAACTATTCTTTCTCACATCGCCAATTTGATACGGTAAAAAATTTACCTCAAATTGTGCTGCTAACTCAATAAGAGATGTCTCGAAGCTATGGTCTCGCAGGATTTGGAATTGATTACTAAAATCTTCATCTGCAGCCGCCAAGTTTGTGTAGAATGCTGATATTTTAATATCATATCTACCGTTTAGGTGGTATTTTGCAAACCCTCCAAGGTTTAGTTTAGTTCGATAAAAATGTTTTGCCAGATTTATATCACCCATATAATAAGAGCCTCCACCAGAGAATCCGAACTCCAATCCTTGCTGTGCTTTAGTATCTCCAATACTTGTTATAAATATGATACAAAAAACAAACAATGCAGAAAAACTCTGCATTATTTGTTTTTTATAATATTGTATGATATTTTTTTCCCGCATAAGACTATCAACGCAACCTAACCTAAAATATTGTCGGCATCATTAAAATTTTGGCATACCCGGATCCCTTGGTCTAAGTTTATAAGTTACTTTTAGGGAGAGAAACATATAAGCGTCGTTATAATCGCTTTGCCCCCTTTGTTGTCCTGGTCCTACTCCTGCCCATTCGGGGTCAGCAGTTCCGCTACTAAAATAAGCAGCCATTGGATCGGAAAATATTGAAGGGTCAACATAGGTAGTTGAAACATCATCTATATAGTCTGAGAGAGTAAATCGCACACCATATTCAAAACCGATTCCAAAGTTACGGTCAATCATATAATTTAGTCCTAAACCAACGGGGATAGTTAAGCACAGTCTGCTATATTTTTCTCTTGTCGCAATAATTCCTTGTCCTTCGGTACCAAGAGGTTGCAAGGCATACCATTCACCATCTGTATATTGCGCTTTAGGATTAAACCAAGTACCACCAATACCAGTATAAATATATAAGTTTGGCAGGTTGTTTTTTCCTTTAATTCTACGCAAGTCGTATCTATGCCCGTATCTTTCTTTTATAATTGAAAAGTCGATGGTTGCGGCAAAATCAACAAAAGGTGCCCTAAAGCTAAGATTTCTACTACCACGATGTAATTCATTAGTATTAACATCACTTCCGTATAGTCTTCCAAATAAGACATTAGCTTTAACTGCCCATTGTTCGGCAATTTTATACCCATATCCTCCTTGAATAACCCACCGAGATGAATTAAAGTCGAAATCTTTTACAAAATGTGAGCCAACGCCATCTGATCCTCCAAGCTCACCAAGAAAGTTTGTAGAACCTACGCCTAAAGAGACTTCGTGCCTAATTTTTCTCCAGTGAATATTATACTGAGCATTTACCAAAATAGAGGTAAAAACCAATAATCCAATTAAAACAATAAGTTTTCTCATTTTCATAATTTTCGTGTTATTAGATTAAATAACTGATTATCAATCATTTAATTTCTTAAGTCTGTTCCCCACATCAGTTTGTTTCTCAAGGTGCTAAAGTACGTATTTTCAAACAAATTTACAAAATTAATATTAAATTTTGCTTTTTTTATTGTTATTTCTTTTGCTTTTTTTATTGTTATTTCTTTTGCTTTTTTTATATTATATGCACGATAATCAAGTGATGCCAACACTTTATCATAATTTGATTCTACTAATATTTTTATTACTGAATCACCAGATAAGACCAATGGACGTACCGTCAAATTGTGATTAGCAATCGGAGTTATTAGTATCACATCAGAATGAGGAGCAACAATAGGTCCGCCACAGCTTAAAGAATATGCGGTTGATCCTGTAGGAGTTGAAATAATCAATCCGTCCGACCAATATGTATTAATATAATTATCATCTGCATAAACTTTAAGTTTTATCATATTTAAGCGTGATCTTTTTTGCAATGCAAATTCATTTAGACAGAAATTATTATTCCCATAGAAAGTCTCGTCACACTCAACCTCAAGCATCATTCGTTCATCTATGCAATATTTCCCATCCAATATTTGTTTAATCGCCCACATAAGATTGTTACTATTAACATAGGACAAAAAACCTAGACGTCCTGTATTAAATCCTAAAATAGGAATCCCTCGGTCTCTGACTATTGTTGCCGATTCCAAAAAAGTACCATCTCCACCAATACTTAGAAAAAACTCAAATTTAACATCCTCAGGGAGTTCTTTTTCAAATACACCAGTAACATCAGGGTAATAAAAAACTTTTGTAGAGATAAAATCGTTAAACTTCTTATCGATATATATATTGACATTACTTTGCTTGAGTTCTTCAAAAAGTTGTATCAGCATTCCACTGAAACTATTTCCAAAATTTCTTCCATATATTGCAATATTCATAAACTAAAACTTTTTATAAAGCGGTGTTTTAAACTCTGCAAATATACCAATTTTATTAAAACAAGTATTATATGCAACCCGAAACTGTATCAAACGGTCATAATAAGTTTCTATAGACAGTCCAATGCCTGTTGAATAAACGAAACTATCTCCAAACATATCACCTACAACATAAGTATTATTATGAGATAAATTTGAGTATGCAATATCGACAAATGCCTCAAGATAAACAACTGAAAAAACTTTTGAAAACTCATTAGGTAACAGTGAAGGCAAGACATTTAACCTAAAATCGAACAGTTTATAACTAAGAGTGTTTTTGGAGCTTACAATAAAATCGGAAGGAAAATAATAGAACTCATAGCCTCTCATAAAGAATCCACCATAGAAATTAAAAAACTCATCAAACAAAACCTGTTTATTGTTATCATAAAAGAACTTACCAGTAAACAACTCATTTCGCAAAGATAATTTTGTCTTCCCAAAACTTGAGTTCTGTTGCAAGAGCAAATTTAAGTTTATGTTTTTAGAGAACTCATTCTGCTGATATATTGAGCTTGTTAAACGCAAATTTGCATAAAAACCAGTTACAGGATAAACAATGCTATTCCTACTATCATAATTAAATGCAATTTTTGGCATTAAATATCGAGGGTTAGTAATTCCAGACAAATCATTAAAATAAAACTCTTGATTATAAATATACTGCCTGAATTTCACTCCAATCTCAAAAGCATATTTGATTTTAGGTCTATACGAATATCCTAATCCGACATCAAGGATGTTTCGTAAATATTCATTATCACTATGTCGAAATCTTGCTTGATTTTTAAAAATTTCAGAAATTAGTTTTTTTTGTCTAAAAAAGTCAGCAAAAACCAAAATACCGTCAATTCTTCTTTTACCAAAACCTGGTTTATGATAAGATAGAGCATAATGTTCTTTATAACCAAGTCTGGTTTTAAATCTTAAGACTTCATTTTTACCTCTAAAATTAAACCAATCGAAAGCAGCACCATAATTTATTCTTGATAAATCACGATAATTAATGAAAGTACTAAGATTACGTTCAGAATGCTCTAAAATAGGGTATCCCCAATAGTACCAGCGTTCCTGTAAGTTATATTTTACTATTATTTCATCTTGAGTTTCTACTGTTTCGACGTCTATAAAATTAAATAATCGCAAACGATTAAGATTTGCCACCGACTCATCTACTAAAGTTTGTATCTCATTATAACTTAGACTGTCGCAGGCAGCAAAACCAATTTCACGTAAAATTATATACGACTTTGTTTTATTATTTCCTATTAAAGAAATACTAATTTTTTTTTGCACATCGCTTTGTGCGTTTACTTTTAATGAGCAGACACAAAGACTAACAAAGAATATAATTTTTATGAATTTCAAATATTGAGATAATTAATAAAGGAGTCGTATCTGTCTTGATAGAAAACTTTAAGCATGTCTTGAGCAAGGAATGAAGCCTTAACTTTGTAATCATATCTGTCAAATGTCTGTAAAATTGAGGCAATATCGGTAACATCAACTTTTATTGTAACATTTATTTGAGTTGAGTTCGTAAAAACAGAAACGTAAGACATCATTATTTTGGCATTATTTGACTCAACTATACCGCTAATTTCGTGCAGGGAATAATCTTGAATTGTCATTTCCAACACAATAATACTAGCAGCTTTTTCGATATTTGTCATTTTTGAGAATTCGGTAACAAGTTTAAACAACGAGATTGCTCCTAAATAATTTTTATCGACATCTAACACAGGTACAATCGTGAGTTTCATTTTTGCACACAAATCCATTATCTCAAATATATGTTGGTTTTCAAAAACGAATGGTCTAACAAGAGATAAATTATGATTTCCTATTGGATCATCGCCACAATTATTATCATAAATATCGGTATCTGAGATAAGACCAAGAAACTCTTCATTATTTACTATTGGCAAATGCGAAACTCTATGAGTCTCCATCCACTGTAGTGCATTATTACCTGTATCAGAGGTTTTGACTACTGGAATCGCATCGCTAATCAGCTGTTTTGCTATCATAATGAGATTAATTATTTTTTTATGCAAACATAAATAATATATTTGTAATGGTAAAAATACAAAAAAAAATGACAAAACTAAGCGTCAATATCAATAAAGTAGCAACTATTCGCAATGCACGTGGTGGCAATATGCCCGATGTTAAACTTGCAGCCATTAACTGCCAAAAGTTTGGTGCACAAGGCATTACCGTTCATCCTCGACCCGACGAAAGACATATTACATATCAGGATGTTTATGATATTGGCCCAATAATAACAACCGAATTTAATATTGAAGGCTATCCATCAAAAGAATTCATTGATTTGGTCTGTAAAGTAAAACCCAATCAAGTAACACTTGTTCCTGACCCACCTGATGCTATTACTTCAAATGCTGGTTGGGATACTGTAAAACATAAAAATTTTTTATGTGAAGTTATCGCCCAATTTAAAGAGTTTGGCATACGCACTTCGGTTTTTGTTGATACAAATTTAAAAAACATTGACGGTGCTGCAAAAATAAGAACTGACAGAATTGAGCTTTATACAGAACCTTATGCAGCAAATTTTGCTATAAATAAAGAAATAGCTGTTGCCCCCTTTACAGAAGCTGCAAAACATGCTTTAAAACTTGGATTACAAATAAATGCAGGACATGATTTAAATTTAGAGAATTTAAAATACTTTGTTAAAAATGTTCCTGATGTTTTTGAAGTTTCTATCGGACATGCACTTATATCTGATGCCCTTTACTTTGGACTTGACAATACAATAAAACTTTATTTGAGGGAGTTGAGGTAGAGGAGGGAGAAGTGGGAAAGAGGTCATAAATAGTCAGGAGGCTGCGCCGTCATAAATAGTGGGGAGAGAAAAGTGAAAAGTGAAGAGTGTGTTGGGAGTGAGATTTTAAAATTCTACTAAATAAACGAGTGTATCGGTTTGTTGATAATATGCTCCAAAAATACCGTAAGCATTTTCAATATTACTATGCACTAGGTATGGTTCAGAAAAAAGATTTGAATTATTATAATCCTGCGTGTATATATCGGAGTAAAACTGGTAAGTATAATAATTTATTGCATGTAATTGAGGTATGATAAGTGCAGAGTCGCAGTAGTAAGTTGTATCATTTTCTCTGTCGCGGATCTTAAAACCATATTGATTAATGTTTATTCTGCAATTAAAATTTTGCCCATCAATCATTCTGTCGTGAAAAATACTGCCATTTCCACCATATAGGTTTTGATACATCGGAGAATTAAAATTAAGAATTATCGTAGTATCTATAACATTATTGCTAAAGTAAATAATGGTTTTAATATTAGTGTAATAATAATTCGATTTATTTGCTGGATCAATAAATTTTTGATTTATAATTATATCCGTAGAATTATCTTCCACACCAAAACTAAATTCCGTTTCAATATTTTCGGGCATAGTTGTTTTCGCCTCAACATTACCGTAATTGGGAATTGAAACTACAATTCTATATTCGGAGTTTTCATTTATTTGCAGATGCTCAAATTTGTATTTCCCATCACCAATATTATTAAGATTGCCAATAAAATCCTCGCTTTCAAATAAAATGATACTTGCATTGTCTATGTTTGCACCATTTATAGAATCAGTGACTAATCTGCTCCAAAACAGATTTACAAAAATTTCATTTTGATTAATGAACGCATAAACAACAGGTTTTCGCTGGTCTGATGTTATAGGATATTCAACTGTTTTTGTGCATGAAACAATTATCATAATTACTAGAACAAATGATATTATTAAAGTTTTCTTCATGCTTAAAATTTGAATGAATAACTGAAAGAGGGAATTATTGGGAAAATGCAAACTTGTTTCATTACAGCACTACCATTATCGCCATAATCAAGATACATAAAATATGGATTTTTACGATTGTAAACATTATAAATACCCAAACTCCATGTTCTTACCCCACGTTTTTTTACCTTTTTAAAATTTGCACTTATATCAAGTCTGTGATAATCGGGCATGCGGTACGCATTACGGTCGGAGAATGCCTGAATAGTGTAATCGTAAGAACTTCCTGTGTGTAGATATGCCTGATATAACCCTTCGGTAAGTGTATAAGCGGTACCAGTATAATAAACCCATGTTGCTGAAAGATCGATTTTTTCGTTTATATTCCATATTGCTGCAATTGAAAAATTATGACGGCGATCGTATTTAAACGGAAAAACCTTACCCCCATTAAGAACATCAAACTGTCGAGTTGCCCATGATAAAGTGTATGAGACCCATCCAGTTAATGCTCCGGACTCTTTTTTTAGGCTGAATTCCGCACCATAAGAAGTACCTGTACCTGTCGTTATCAAAGATTCCCAGTCAGACTGATTTTCAATATAACTAGAACCTTCTTTGTACTCAATAAGATTATTCATTGTTTTGTAGTATGTTTCCAATGATGCAGAAATGTTTTTTACCAATTTGTAATTACAGCCTACAACGCTTTGTCTTGCATGCATTGGTTCTATTTCACGGGTTGACGGCAACCACAAGTCTGTTGACAAATCCATTGTGGTTTTTGTAAGCATGTGAATATTTTGCGTCATTTCGGTGTATGAGGCGTGTATAGAAATCTTATCTGAAATAAGCAACTTTGTTCTTATTCGCGGTTGTATTGTTGGATATAGTTTATCATCAACAAAATACATAGATAAATTGCACCCAAGGTTGGCATTGAAATTCTTAAGTTTTATTTCATCTTCAATATAAAGATATGTCTCATCTGCTACTTTTAAAGGGATTTGTGAATGTTCGGCAAGGGATTGACCGTCATAGAGAGTTTCGATTAATGTTTCCCCTGGATTAAAGACTAGATGTTGATAATTTAGTCCAAAACGAACATTGTTTGCTGGATTTATTCTCCAATCCCAATCCATTTGTGCACTAAAACTTTGTACCCTTGAATTAAATTCGTAATGATAACTTCGATAAATATCTGAAGGATTGTTGTTCTGGTAATAATTATCAAGGTTACTATTTCCGTTTTTGTAGCGGCTATAATAAACACTTGCATTAGAAAACAACTTAGGGCCGTAAATATGATTCCATCTGGCGACAGCAGTAATATTTCCCCAATAATAATCATTTTTAAGTTCTTCAAAGCCTTCAAATAATTGCCATGAGTACAATTTATCTTTGCCTGAATAAAAACTTAGAAACACCCTATCCTTATCACTAATTATGTGATTGATTTTAATGTTGGAGTCATAAAAATAATATCCCATTAGCAGGCCGTCATCCCCGTTCAATATTGCTAGCAAGTCCATAAAGGGACGTGTAACTAAATCCAGTAAAGTTCTTCGGATAGACAATATAAACGATGTTTTGCCCTTAATTATAGGACCTTCGAAAGTAATTGACGATGCGACTGGACCAACCACAGCATTCCCATGATATTCGTACAGGTTTCCTTCCTTCATCCTCACATCAATAACAGATGAAAGTCGTCCTGAGTATCTCGCAGGGAAACCTCCTTTGTATATATTTAGGTAAGAAATAGCATTACTGTTAAAAACCGAAAGGAATCCATAAACATGATCGGTATTATAAACTGGAACACCATCGAGGAGAATAAGGTTTTGCCCATCACCACCTCCTCGCACAAATATGTTACTGCTTCCTTCGCTGCCCGCACTTATCCCAGGTAGCATGTGCATTGTTTTCAAAACATCAGTTTCCCCAGCAAATGCGGGCATGGTCAATAATTCTGTTACCGACAAAGTCTGCATTTCGGAATTTTTGTGCAAGTCGGTTTTTTCTGAACCAATTACCACCTCGTCAAGTACCAGTACAGGATTAAGTTCTACATTCAAGTTTTCGTCTTGGGATATGTGAAATAATTTAACCCATTCCTTATATCCAATATAATAAACTTTAATATTAACTGAGTCGGATTTTACAGACAAGCTATAAAAACCATATTCATTGGTATAAGTACCCTTCCCCGAAAAAGAATCATAAATTCCTGCATCAATAAGACGTTCGCCTGTTTTCGCATCGCTGATAAAACCAGATATTGTTTTTGTTTGACTACTCAAACTTAAAGAATAGACCACAAAAAACAAAAAACTATAGAATAGTTTACTATTCATGTTTACAATTAAAAGTGTATTTAAGACTAATCATTGTATTAAAGTTCGACAAAAAAGCTCTTCTTGAAGAATTAGTTTGTTCAATAAAGCCAGGATATTCTATATCTGTTTTTAGAGAAATAGACAGATTTTTATTAAAATCGTAATTAAACCCAAATAATACGCCCCAATTTACTCTATTTATCTTATAATGTCTTGTAAAATATATTGTACTCGGTTCAGGAAAAAGAAAGCATTTCAAATTTACACCATATATAATCCCAAGACCATTGTTGTATTTCCGGGTTATGTAAAATGGGACACTAGCAAAATAGAAATTTCTTTTAATATAGAAAGCATCAATTCCCACATTAAAGCTGCCAACATTAGTAAACCATTCGTCTCTTTTAGTATATGCAATGGGTTGATACAAAAAAAACAATCCTGTGTTAACAAGATATTTTGATTTTAAGACACCTGTTGATATTTCAGCTCCAATAGCCCAAGAATGAACCACATTTGTTTTTTCTATATTAAGATTAATAAAACTTCCAACTTCTAAAGGTTTGTTTATCCCAAAAGAAGCCTCTATGCCTATTTTAGTTTGACCATTAACTACACAAATATTAAATAGTGTAAATATTAGAAATGATATCAAGTATTTCATAAATATGCATTATTAGTTACAATTCATTGTTGACCATGTTGTAAATGCTCTACTTTTATATTGCCCACTAACAGAAGTAATCTCTGGATAATCATCGATGAAATGCAAAGGAGTATTACCATCGTTATAAACGTTATCTGTACGAGTATAATTATATTCTTCTGCACTAGAATTATAATCAGGAAAATCAGCATCATTAGAGTCTGTACCACCAACGCCATTTATTGCGTATGTAATATTACAATCAATATTTTTATAATTCAAGATTGTTTTATAAACAACCCAAATACATGAAAGTTTTTTATTACCCCAAATCTTTATTGTTGCTGTAACTTTATAACTATAAGAACCTGTTTCCACATATGCTGTGTTTATTTGAAGTGAGAGTCGTCTATCATTGTTGCACCAGGATGGATCATATACCGTCTGATCAAGGAATTCATGACCACCACATCCTTTTGTTCTAAATTCTCCTTTATATCTAAAAGATTGATATTTAGAACAATTATCATCATTTCCAAAAGAGGTCAAATCTTCTTTCATTAAATCATTTTTATGTTCAATATTTGTCTTCAAGACATGCTCTTTCCCAACTCTATAAATAGTATCTCCAATTATATACATTCCACTACTACTAGAAAAATACGAATAAATTGTGGTTGGAATTAAAAGTTCAACAGAACTATCCTCATTAGGAAGATGGTCTAAATAAAAATCCTCTGGGTATTTTGATAGGATTTCATAGATTTGGTAATCAAATTCAATATCATCAAACTCTGATAAAAGGGATTCAATATACGACATATATGATTTAAACCCAATTGTATTTTCCCATTGATTTCTCTCATTTTTGTCTAAGTCTATCAACTTATCAATTACGATGTTAAATTCAGCAAAATCTTTAAATACAATTATTCCATCCTCATCTACTTTCAAACTATACAATACAGCAAGTGGTTCTTTATCCATTGATGCATTAACAACTGCAATTTCATCCTTTTCACACGCCACTGTAATAAACATAGCCATAATTACCACTATTACTGCAAATAAACTACTACTTGTCGAATTTACGACATCTTTTAAACTTTTTATTTTCATAATTTTTAAATTTGCGAAGTATAAACTTCGGTTTAACGTTTTGGACAGCACAGTTCTTTTTGCGGAGGCTGTGTTGTCCTTTTTTTAAACTCAAAAATTTAGTTGTTCTGATACCTGTCAAATACATATTTGAAAAACATTTGTGTTATTCTTTATCTTGCTTGGCACCTCCTTTCTTGATTTTATTTTATCTAACAATGTATAACACAAATTTACTTTTATTTATCTAATAACAAACAGATGTATCGAAAATAAAAATGCAAACTTATCCAAATTGTGGTTTTTTAATTTTTTTAATAAATCAACTAAGCACTTAACAATCAAACGAATGTGCAAAATGAGTAAACTATGCAATTATACTTTTACAGATATTTTTTATACTTACAACAAGTATATGAGACAATATGCAATAATATTTTTGAAGTTTCTACTGATCATGCACGTATATCTGATGCCCTTTATTTTGGACTTGATAATACAATAAAACTTTATTTGAGGGAATTGAGGTAGAGAGGAGTGGGAAAGAGGTCATAAATAGTCAGGAGGCTGTGCCGTCATAAGAGTAAAAAAAGAAGAGTGGGGAGTGGGGAGTGAATCCAAAGAATAGACTTTGATGACTTATCGTTCGCCATGCTCACTACATGTTTTTGTCCAATAATTACACGGATTTACACAAATTTTAGATTACTCGTTCGCTGTCAATCAACAGTAAGTTTTGAAACATAAAAAAATGAAGGAGGAGTGAGAAAAAGTGAAAAGGGAAAAGGGAAGAGTGAGAACCTATTTAAACCATTATAAAGCAACAAGAAAGACTACATCAGTCGTGCCTCTCACGTTGAATCCTTACTAATTATTTGCAATTGCAAGATTAAGTTTTTCATAACTAAATCACTTTATACGATGAAATATTATAAAAATTATGTAAGTTTGTTTCTTTAAAAAACATAAAACTATGTCAGAATCAAAAGTGAACCTCGAAGTTGCTAAGACCCTAGGTGTCAGTGCCGAAGAATTTAAAATGATAGTAGATTATTTGGGACGTGAGCCTAATTTTACAGAATTAAGTATATATTCTGTGATGTGGAGTGAGCATGCGTCGTATAAAAACTCTATTAAATGGATAAAAACATTACCTAGAGATGGCGGTTGTTTATTAACAGAAGCTGGTGAAGAAAATGCAGGTCTTGTAGATATTGGAAATAATCTTGCATGTGCCTTTAAAATAGAATCTCACAATCATCCTTCGGCAGTTGAGCCATATCAAGGGGCAGCTACAGGAGTTGGAGGAATAAACCGTGACATCTTTACTATGGGAGCACGCCCAATTGCTCAGTTAAACTCTTTGCGGTTTGGGGATATTAATACCGATCGTACTAAATGGTTATTACGAGGAGTTGTAAAAGGAATTGGAGATTATGGTAATTCATTTGGAGTTCCAGTATTAGGTGGAGAGGTTTTCTTTGATGACTCATACGAAACCAATCCTCTTGTCAATGCAATGTCGGTGGGGATAATGGAAAAAGGCAAAATGATTTCGGCTATCGCTTATGGCGAAGGAAATCCTGTTTACATTGTAGGCTCATCAACAGGCAAAGACGGGATACATGGAACAACTTTTGCGTCTGCCGATTTAGACGAGAACTCTGCTGATGACATTCCATCAATTCAAGTAGGAGATCCATTTCAAGAAAAACTTTTGCTTGAAGCCAGTCTTGAATTAGCTGATACTGACGCTATTGTTGGAATGCAAGATATGGGTGCTGCTGGTATTATTTGTTCAACAAGCGAAATGTCAACTAAAGGAAAATGCGGCATGAAAATCAACCTTTCTGATGTTCCTTTGCGTCAACAAAACATGCAAGCATGGGAAATTTTATTAAGCGAATCTCAGGAAAGGATGCTTATAGTAATAAAAAAAGGGCAAGAAAAAATTGTTGAAGACATCTTTTCAAAATGGGATTTGAATTGTGCGAAAATTGGCGAAGTAATAAACGAAGACAAACTTTATTTTTACTACAATGACAAATTAGTTGCAGAAGTTCCTGCCGACAGTCTTGTGCTTGGCGGTGGAGCTCCTGTTTATGATAGAGAATATACAGAACCTGCATACATTAAAGAGTTCAACAAATTTAAGATTACGAATGTTTCTGAGAATGTTAATTTAAAAGAAGTTGCAGATTTTCTTACCATACATCCAAACATAGCATCAAAACGTTGGGTTTACGAACAATACGACAGTACGGTAAGAACCTTAAATCTTAGCACCAATCGACCTTCAGATGCTGGAGTTATAAATATTAAAGGGACAAACACAGCATTAGCCGTAACAACTGATTGCAACAGCCGATATGTAAAAGCAGATCCCGAAAAAGGGGCTATGATTGCAATAGCCGAGGCGGCAAGAAACATTGCTTGTACTGGAGCAAAGCCGTTGGCAATAAGTAATTGTCTAAATTTTGGATCGCCTTATAATCCTGAAGTATTTTGGCAATTTGTCCACGTTATTAAAGGTATGGGAACTGCTTGTAGAAAGTTTGACACCCCTGTTACAGGCGGTAATGTTTCATTTTACAACCAAACAAATACAGACGGAAAAATAGAAGCCATCTCCCCTACTCCAACAATTGCAATGTTAGGGCTATTAAAAGAGAAGATGCATCAAACATCATTGGCTTTTAAACAAAAAGGAGATATGATATATATGTTGGGAAAGCCAAGCAACGATATCGCTTCATCAGAATATCTTTTTTCATATCATAAAATAAAACAATCACCTGCACCAGAATTTGATCTTGAGTTTGAAGTGAAACTTGTAAACATGTTACAAGAACTTGCAAAACAAAATTTAGTGAACTCAATGCACGATGTGTCGGAGGGTGGTTTATACATCAGTCTATTAGAATCGGCTATGCCTAGCAAACTTGGATTTGACATTACAACTCCTGCCGAATTTAGAACAGATGCTTTTTTGTTTGGAGAAGCACAGGGGCGTGTAGTTGTATCGGTTGAAATAGAAAAAGAACCTGATTTTATTGATTTTATGCTCGAAAACAATTTCCCATTTTCTACTTTGGGCCACGTAACTAAAGGGGAACTTAGAATTGATGACAAATCTTTTGGGTTTATTTCAGATGAGAAGCAAAAATACGATACTGCAATTGAAAACATTTTGGAGTCATAATCCCATATTGATATGATATCTATAAACAATCTGTGTGTTCGGTTTGGTGGGTTTGAGTTGTTTACGAATCTTGGATTTATGATTAATTCACGAGATCGTATTGGTTTAGTTGGAAAAAACGGAGCTGGAAAATCTACACTTTTAAAAATTATTTGCGGTGAAATAAACCCAAGCGAAGGAAGTATTTCAGGAAGCTCCGAAATTCAAATTGGCTACTTACCTCAGCAAATGAACGTTAGCAGCGAAAACATTTCGGTTCTCGAAGATGCAAAATTAGCTTTTAAAGATATAACTACACTTGAGGCAAAATTAGAAAAAGTGAATCACAAGTTATCGGTTCTAACAAACTATGAAAGCGAAGAATATCTTGAACTAATTGAACAAATAAGCACTTTAAACGAACGACTTGCTCTTTTTGGAACAGATAATATTGTTTCTGAAACCGAAAAAGTTTTAAAAGGTTTAGGTTTTCTACAATCAGACTTTGAGCGTAAAGTAACGGAGTTTAGCGGAGGTTGGCGAATGCGAATAGAGCTTGCCAAAATATTATTGCAAAACCCTGAGATTATTTTACTTGATGAGCCCACAAATCATCTCGATATTGAAGCAATTCAATGGTTAGAAGAGTTTTTATCGCAATACAAAGGAGCCGTATTGTTAATTTCTCACGACAGGGCATTTCTTGATAATGTTACTAATAGAACACTTGAGATAAATGCAGGGACTCTTTACGATTACAAAGTACCGTACTCAAAATTTAAAGTTTTACAAGAAGAAAGAATTCAGCAACAACTTGCGGCATACGAAAATCAGCAAAAAATTATTAATGATACCGAAAAATTTATTGAGCGGTTTCGTTACAAAGCCACAAAAGCTAATCAGGTTCAATCTCGGATTAAACACTTAGGTAAATTAGATTTAGTAGAAATTGATGATCTTGATAATGCCTCGATAAACATAAGGTTTCCGTCTGCTCCACGTGCGGGAGATGTTGTTGTGGAGACAAAAGAGCTTTCAAAATCTTATGGTAAACATCCCGTTTTAAACAAAATTGATTTTGTAATCGAAAGAGGCGAAAAGATAGCATTTATAGGCAGAAATGGTGAGGGGAAAACGACATTATCAAGGATATTTGTTGGAGATTTACCTTATGACGAGGGGGTTTTAAAAATTGGACATAATGTAAAAATCGGATATTTTGCTCAAAACCAAGATGAGTTATTAGATCCTAATTTAACAGTTTTTGAAACCCTTGATAAGGTTGCAGTTGGAGATGTTAGAACTAAAATAAGAGATATTTTAGGCTCATTTTTATTTTCGGGCGAAGATATTGACAAGAAAGTAAAAGTGCTTTCTGGAGGTGAACACTCACGATTGTCACTTGCAAAGCTTTTGCTTGAGCCATACAACCTGTTAGTTTTAGATGAGCCAACAAATCACTTGGACATCAGGTCAAAAGACCTTTTAAAACAAGCTCTTCTTAAATATAATGGTACACTTATTCTTGTATCACACGACAGATATTTTCTTGACGGCTTAATTGACAAAGTTTATGAGTTTCGCAATAAAAAAATAAAACAACATATTGGTGGAATATACGACTTTATCAGACGCAGAAAAATAGAAAACATTCAAGATATAGAAGTTAAAGACAAGCAATTAAAACAACAATCAAGCAGAAACATATCGGATAATAAACAACTATATCTTGAACGTAAGGAGCAGGACAAAAAACGCCGTTCATTAGAAAAAGCCGTTCATAAACACGAACAACAAATCGAAAAGTTTGAAACTGAAATAGAAGGTCTTAATAAATTGCTTTCAGCCCCCGATAAACACGATGAAAAAAAACTTGCAACTACATATCAAATGTTTACAAAAATTAATACACAACTTGAAAAAGAAATGTCTGCATGGGAAAAAGCCTCATTAGATTTAGAAACTTTTATAAAGGAATTAGATAATAATGAATAAATATTATATGGGGATTCATTTTTACACTCAAATTTGATTTTCCTCATTTGCCCCTCAGCCTAAAGAGAGTGAGGTAAATCAAATTTGAGTGTAAAAACGGGTATGCTTAAAACATTACATAATTTAAATTATTATCATAAAAAACTAATAACAGAAAGTTTTAAGTTTATCGGGCATAAGGAAGAAATTATTTTTTATATTTGTAGCTAAAACAATAAGCAATGGATAAAGTCAAATTAGATGTTCTCGGACTATCATACAGCCAAACTCAGGCTGGTGCTTATGCTTTAATATTATCGGTAGAAAATAGTGAGCAAAGAATCCCAATTATAATTGGTGGTTTTGAAGCACAATCAATAGCTATTCATCTTGAGAATTTAAAACCGCCACGACCTCTTACACATGATCTTTTCTATACTTTAGCTAACACTTATGAAATAAAACTACGAGAAGTTTTTATCTATAAACTTGAAGAAGGTGTTTTTTATGCAAAATTGTATTTTGAAAAAGATGGACAAACATCAGTAATTGATTCACGAACATCTGATGCAGTTGCTTTAGCCTTAAGGTTTAGTTGCCCGATTTATACTACCGAAAGTATTGTCGAAAAAGCTGGGATAGTGCTTAGTGTTACTGAAGAGACTGAAAATGAAAAAACAGTAAGCAAAGATTCCAAAGATAAGTTAAAAGATTTCTTAAAGTACTCTATCTCAGAGTTGGAATCTCTAATGCAAGAGGCTATTAATAACGAAGATTACGAGAAGGCATCAATAATAAGAGACGAAATTAATAAAAGGAGTAATGAATAAATTCTATCGTACAATTTTAACTTTATTACTGGTTGTTGTTGCACTATTTAGCAGTGCTGCAGAAAATGATTTCACGCTTTTAGGGAAGTGGACAAATAATAAAGACGGAGCAAATAAAGTTGTTTATAATTTTAGTGAAAATAATCTGCTAAAAATTGATTTTGAGGAAAAAAGCGAAACCGTTTTCTATCAGATTAAAGATAGTAGCATAATCATTAATCGCTATATCCTTAATAATTTTAAAAAAATAGATTCACTAGGTTTTTTAAATAATGACAATAATAGTTTAATCCTATTTCAAGGAGCTACTGTACTTAAACATAAGGGCATTATTGACAGCACCGAAATTGCGGGATTTGAAGCTCTAGGTTTAACTGTAGTCTCGCCTGATACGATAAAAATCAGCACTGCAACAGGCGAGTTAGAATTGTTTCGCTCTGGCTCTACAGCGTCTGTAAATAAAACATTAAAACCACAGGCAGGGTTTAGTTTTATGTCTCTAATGCGCGGACTACTAGGAATGCTTGCATTAATATTTATTGCATGGTTATTTAGCACAGATAGAAAAAAAGTATCATGGCGAGTTGTTTTAATAGGCTTATCTACACAAGCCGTTTTAGCAATAGGTGTTTTAAAAGTTCCATTTATAAAAGCCATATTTGAATTTGTAGGGAAAATATTTGTTAAAATTTTAGCATTCTCGAGCGAAGGAGCAGAATTTTTACTTGGCGGTTTAATGGATGTAAATACTTATGGATATATTTTTGCTTTTCAGATTTTACCTACTATTGTATTTTTCTCAGCCCTTACAAGCGTACTGTTTTATCTCGGGATTATACAAAAAGTAGTTCATGGACTTGCCTGGGTAATGAGTAGAGCCATGAAGATTAGCGGTGCCGAAAGTTTATCTGTTGCCGGTAATATTTTTCTAGGACAAACAGAATCACCACTAATGATAAAGGCCTATCTCTCTAAAATGAATAAATCGGAAATTTTACTTGTTATGATTGGTGGGATGGCAACTGTTGCTGGAGGAGTTTTAGCGGCATACATTGGGTTTTTAGGTGGAAATGACCCTCAACTTCGTCTCGAATTTGCAAAACATTTATTGGCTGCATCTGTAATGGCCGCACCTGGTGCGGTGGTCGTCTCTAAAATATTATGTCCGCAAACAGAACCTGTAGATAAAGATGTAGAAGTATCTAAAGATAAAGCAGGAGCGAATTTTCTAGATGCAATAGCAAATGGAACTACCGAAGGTTTAAAGCTAGCAGTTAATGTGGCAGCAATGCTTTTAGTGTTTGTAGCATTCATTGCAATGTTTAATTTTATTGTTGGGAAAATAGGACTTTGGACGCACTTAAATCCTATTATTGCCGATTTTACTAATGGACAATATGACGGTTTGTCGCTTGAGTTTATTCTCGGATACGCTTTTGCACCTTTAATGTGGTTAATTGGAGTAGGCGCCGAAGACATTACTTTTGTAGGACGTTTGCTTGGAGAAAAACTTATTATGAGTGAATTTATCGGGTATATGAGCCTAGCAGAATTAAAAAGTATGGGGATGTTTAGCGAGCAAAAATCCATAATAATGGCAACATATATGCTGTGTGGTTTTGCAAATTTTGCATCAATCGGGATACAGATTGGTGGAATTGGTTCACTAGCTCCAAACCAAAGAACACAATTGTCTAAATTTGGCATTAAAGCCCTTATTGGAGGAACAATTGCTTCTTTATTATCGGCAACTATGGTCGGAATAATAATGGGATAAAATAAATAATATGCAACAATATCTTGATTTATTAAGACAAGTAAAAAATAATGGTACACAAAAAACTGACAGAACTGGTACTGGAACGGTAAGCATTTTTGGTCATCAAATGAGATTTGATTTATCTGACGGTTTTCCATGTATAACTACAAAAAAAGTACATTTACGCTCCATAATACATGAATTACTTTGGTTTTTGCAAGGAGATACAAATATAAAATACTTAAAAGAAAACGGAGTCAAAATTTGGGACGAATGGGCAGATGAAAATGGAAATCTTGGTCATGTTTATGGATACCAATGGCGTTCGTGGCCATGTGCAGATGGAAAAAGCATTGATCAAATTACAAACCTAATCGACAGTCTAAAAAACAAACCAGATTCCAGACGGCATATTGTTAGTGCTTGGAATGTTGCAGATATTGACACAATGGCTCTTCCGCCATGTCATACATTATTCCAATTTTATGTAGCAAACAATAAACTCTCGTGCCAACTTTACCAGAGAAGTGCCGACCTTTTTTTAGGCGTACCATTTAATATTGCATCTTATGCTCTACTTACCTTAATGGTAGCCCAAGTAACAGGATATGAACCAGGAGAATTTATTCATACTTTTGGTGATGCTCATATTTATCTCAACCATTTAGAGCAGGTTGATCTTCAATTAAGCCGAGAACTTCGCCCACTTCCAACAATGAAAATCAATCCTAATATTAAAGATATATTTAGTTTTAAATATGAAGATTTTGAATTAGTAAATTATAATCCACATCCACATATAAAAGGAATAGTAGCAGTTTAAAAAAACATTATGGACATTACAATAATAGTAGCGATTGCTGAAAACAACGCAATTGGAAAAAACAACGATTTATTATGGCACATATCAGGTGATTTAAAAAGATTTAAAGAAATCACAACTGGTCATACAATTATTATGGGAAGAAAAACTTATTTATCCTTACCTAAGCGACCACTCCCAAACAGACGCAGCATAGTTATTTCTGATATTGCTAATGAATGCATCCCTGACGTTGATGTTGTTGATAGTATTGAGAATGCGATGAAAATTGCAGACAAAGATAAAGAAAACTTTATTATTGGGGGAGGAATGGTTTATAAACAGTTTTTGCCATTAGCCAATAAAATTTATTTAACTGTCGTTCATAAAGAATATGACGCAGATATTTATTTCCCTGAAATAAATTACGAAGATTGGGAGATTCAAAATAAAGAAGAACACTTGGAGCATGAGCCTCCTTTTAGTTATTTGACTTTAATAAAGAAATAATCCCAATTTAATTTCGGAATACGACATAAAAAAAGGAGGCTATTAAACCTCCTTTTTACTTATAATCTAAGCTTTAAAACCTTTGTCAAACTCAAGTTGACTGTATTTTTATCAATTTTTTATCAATTTAAAGTTAATCGTTTCAGCTTCTGTAGTTAATCTGATAAAATACATTCCTGGAACAAGATCTTCAATATTAATGTCTTCAACTTGTTCAGACTTAACAGTTAAATCTCTACTAATTATTACTTTCCCTTGAATGTCAATTAAACTATAGTTTAATTCTCCTTTGTAATTATCTATGCTTAATTGGCAGTTGTTACGAGTTGGGTTAGGATAGATCTCAAATCTGCTATTGTTTAATGCCTGATGAATATCAGAACAAATACTTACCACAACAGTCATTGTGTCTGCATTAGAACAGAACTCATTTTCAACATACACCCAAACCTCATAATCACCTGATGATGAGTAGTTATTTGTAAAGTCTTGCTCTTCGATAGCATCCATCCATAACACATAATCATATGTTCCTACTAATGTGTAAGTGAACTCTTCACCTGCACAAGCAGGAACTGTTTCTGGAAGGTCAACAACTGGAGCTTCATGAACAGTAATAACAAATTGATCTGTGGCAGCACTACATAAGCCTCCAGCAGGAAAATCAGTTGTAACCGTAAAGGTAATATCAGTATTTAAGTCTGTAGCACTTGGGGTATAAACAATCTCAAATGGAGATGATGTAAATACTAATTGATTGAGTGTTCCATTACCATCATGTGTAAGAGTAACTTCTGTTGCATCACCACCAAATGTATTTCCACTTAAGACAAAATTTGCATTATTACAAGCAATACCGTCTGTTGTAGAAAGAGTAAGACTTGGAGGATTTTCACATGCACAATCTACTGTAAACTCAGTACTGACATTTGTACAACCATCTAAATCAACAGTTAGTGTATATGTTCCATTCACAACATCAACAAATTGTGTTTCTGACTGGAATGTCAAACCATCTATAGAATAAGTGTATCCAGCACCAACAGGCTCGGTAACAGTAATAATACCTGTCCCCACACACTGTACATCGACAATAGGAACAGTCGGTGTTGGATTAACATCAACTGTAAGGGTATTAGAAGTTGCAGGACTATTTACAACACAAACCTCAGACGATGTCATTTGACAATAAACATAGTCACCATCATTAAGCGTAGAAGTGCTAAATGTGTTCATATTCGGAGCTCCAATATTTACATCGTTCACAAACCAAACGTATGACGGCACAGTTCCACCATTAACAGGAGTCGCAGTAAATGTAACGGTTGAACCTAAACAAATAGTAGTAATGTCTGCAGCAATACTCACCTCAACATCTAAAATTGGATTAACAGTCATGTTAACAGGATTTGAAGTAGCAGGGCTACTAGCAACGCAAGTTTCAGACGAAGTCATTACACAGGCAACTACTGCATTATTTACTAAAGTATTAGTAGTATAAGTATTCAAATCAGGTGCTCCCACACTAAGACCATCAATAAACCATTCATAAGAAGGAGACACTCCTCCGTTAGTTGGATTTGCAGTGAATGTAATATTAGTACCATCACATACATTATTATCACTAGCTATAATAGAAACACTAGCAGGTAAGATAGGATTGACGGTCATATTAATAGCACTCGAAATTGCTGGGTTACCAGTAGCACAAGATTCAGAAGAAGTAAGAACCACTTCCACTACGTCAGTATCATTAAGGTTATTAATAGTAAATGTTTCAGAATCAGGAGCACCAACGCTAACACTGTTTACTAACCAGTCATATGATGGAGAAACACCACCATTAGTTGGAGTAGCAGTAAATGTAACAGTTGATCCATCGCACACTGGATTAGCATCAGTAGCGATTGAAACCGAAACTGGTAATGCAGAATTAACAGTAATTGTCTCTGTATTAGAAGTTGCAGGACTATTTGTAACACAAGTTTCAGACGATGTCATTTGACAGTAAACATAGTCCCCATCATTTAATGTAGATGAAGAGAAAGTAGGGCTATTAGCAGCACCAATATTAACACCATTTACATACCACACATAAGTTGGAGTTCCACCATTAACAGGAGTAGCAGTAAATGTTACAGTTGAACCTAAACAAATAGTAGTAATGTCTGCAGAAATACTCACATCAGCGGTAAGCATTGAATTAACAATCATACCAACAAAATTTGAAGTAGCGGGGCTACCAGTAGCACAAGCTTCAGATGAAGTCATAACGACCTCAACCACATCGCCATCAGCAAGTGTTCCATTTGAATAAGTATTCACATCAGGAGCACCAACGCTAACAGTATTCACTAACCAATCATAAGATGGAGTAATTCCACCATTAGTTGGAGTTGCGGTAAATGTTATTGTAGTGCCTTCGCAAACATCGTTATCATCTGCGATAATGATTACACTAACAGGTAAGTTAGGACTCACAGTCATTGATACAGCATTTGAAGTGGCTGGATTTCCAGTTGCACAAGACTCAGAAGAAGTAAGAACAACTTCTACCACATCAGTATTATTGAGAGTACTTATGGTAAATGTTTCAGAATCAGGAGCACCAACACTAACAGTATTCACTAACCAATCATAAGAAGGAGTAATGCCACCATTTGTTGGAGTTGCGGTAAATGTAACAGTTGAACCAGTACATACTGGATTAACATCAGGTGAAATATATACAGATACAGGTAAATTAGGATTAACAGTAATATCAATAGTATTCGAAGTTACAGGATTATTTGTAACACAAGTTTCAGACGATGTCATTTGACAGTAAACATAGTCGCCATCATTTAATGTAGATGAAGAGAAAGTAGGGCTATTTGCAGCACCAATATTAACACCATTTACATACCACACATAAGTTGGAGTTCCACCATTAACAGGAGTAGCAGTAAATGTTACAGTTGAACCTAAACAAATAGTAGTATTGTCTGCAGCAATACTCACATCAACATCAAGAATTGGATTAACTATCATGTTAACAGGATCTGAAGTAGCAGGGCTACCAGAAATACAAGTTAAGGATGATATCATTTCAACAGTAACTACATCTGCATTATTAAGAGTAGAACTAGAGAATGTCGCACCAGTTCCAACATTTGCACCATTAACTTTCCATTGGTAAGCAGGGATGCCACCATTAACTGGATTTGGCGTGAATGTAATATTTGTTCCTTCACACACACCGTTATCACTAGAGACGATACTTACACTTGCAGGTAATATTGGATTGACTATCATGTTTATTGCATTCGAAGTAGCTGGGTTACCAGAAACACAAGTTAAAGATGATGTCATTTCAACAGTAACTACATCTGCATTATTAAGAGTAGAACTAGAGAATGTCGCACCAGTTCCAACATTTGCACCATTAACTTTCCAGTGGTAAGCAGGAGTGCCACCATTAACTGGAGTAGGTGTGAATGTAATATTTGTTCCGTCACATACATTATTATCACTAGCTAGGATTGTAACACTAGCAGGTAAAACAGGATTGACAGTCATATTTATTGCATTCGAAGTAGCAGGGTTACCAGAAACACAAGTTAAAGATGATGTCATTTCAACAATCACTACATCTGAATTATTTAGAGCAGAGCTAGAGAATGTCGCACCAGTTCCAACATTTGTTCCATTAACCCTCCACTGATATGAAGGAGTGCCTCCATTTGTAGGTGTAGCGTCAAATGTAACATTAGTTCCTGTACAGATATTATTTTGATCTGCAGTTATTGTTACACTTGTTGGCAATAATGGGTTGACGCTCATTGTTGCAGGGTTTGAACTTGCAACTGGAGCACAAGAACCAGAAACTACACATTGATACATGTATCCATCATTTCCATTTGTTGTTCCAGTAACCAATAAATCGGCATTATTCCAGTTTGCATAAGTTGGATTTGAACCTGCAGCTAAGATATTATTATATATAGTTCCACCATCAGTTGAAACTTGCCACTGGTATGTAAGTCCATCACCGATAGTATTTATTGCAAAGTTAGCTCCACCGCCTTCACAAATTGTTGAATTTGAAGGGTCTGATGTAACAACTGGAGGAATATTTACAGTTAAAACAGCTGAATTAGAAACTGCATCAGGAGTTCCCTGAACAATGCACCTATACATATAATTATCAATAGCAGGTGTAATTCCTGCTAAGTCTAATGTAGGAGTATTCCAGTTTGAATACATAGGATTAACACCAGCAACTAATATGTTATTATACGTAGCACCACCATCAATAGAAACTTGCCATTGGTAGCCAGTGATTGTTCCAGCTGCAACTACAGTAAACGTCGCACTAGTACCAGTACAAACACTTGTATTGATAGGCTGCGTTGTAATTGCAGGTGCACTATTTACTATTAATTCTGCAGGATTTGATGTAATAATAGGAGTACATGTCCCAGTTACAATACATTGATATAAATATCCATTATTTGCAAAAACAGTTGAATTAACATTTAATGTAGCAGTATTCCAGTTTGCATATGTTGGATTTAAACCAGCAGCCATAATATTGTTGTATATAGTTCCTCCATCTGTAGAGACTTGCCATTGGTAATTTAACCCATCTCCTGCAGCAGTAAGCCCAAAACTTGTGCTACCACCATCACCTATTGTAGCATCAGAAGGTTGTACTGTAATAGCAGTTGCTGGAAGTATGTTAATATTTATTGAATTCGAAGTAGCAGGGCTACCAGAAACACAAGTTAAAGAAGATGCCATTTCAACAGTAACTACATCTGTATTATTAAGAGTAGAACTAGAGAATGTAGTGCCAGTTCCAACATCTCCACCATTAAGTTTCCATTGATAAGCTGGAGTTCCACCGTTAGTTGGAGTTGCAGAAAATGTTACATTAGTTCCATCACAGATATTGTTTTGGTCAGCAACAATAGAAACACTAACAGGTAAAATTGGATTAACTACCATGCTAACTGCATTGGAAGTCGCAGGATTTCCAGAAACACAAGCTAATGATGAAGTCATTACGCAAGTAATATTATCACCATTATTAAGAGCATTGTTTGAATATGTCGGACTATTTGTTCCAATATCTCCACCATTAAGTTTCCATTGATAAGTTGGAGTCCCACCGTTAGTTGGAGTTGCGGAAAATGTTACATTAGTTCCATCACAGATATTGTTTTGGTCAGCAACAATAGAAACACTAACTGGTAAAATTGGATTAACAATCATATTTACAGCATTCGAAGTCGCAGGATTTCCAGAAACACAAGTTTCAGATGAAGTCATTACACAAGTAATATTATCGCTATTATTAAGAGCGTTATTTGAATATGTAGGACTATTTGCTCCAACATCTCCACCATTGAGTTTCCATTGATATGTTGGAGTTCCACCGTTAGTTGGAGTAGCAGTAAATGTTACGTTAGTTCCATCACAGATGTTATTTTGGTCAGCCAGAATCGAAACACTCACTGGTAAAATTGGATTAACAATCAT
>CAYNKH010000019.1:0-28236 GCA_964397745.1 uncultured Bacteroidales bacterium
ATTTATTTTATCTATTGGATAGCCAAAATAATTTGCCACAAATTTATAATTTATTGAGATATCTTCATCACTATCGTCAGTTTCGATAAAAACTTTGTCTAATCCAGCAATTTTTAGCACTTCTTCGGCTTTTTGCACATTTTGCAATAAATTAGAATTAATTGAAATACAAAATCCTGCATCTATCAATTGCTGCAAAGTTGTGGTTTTGCTATTATATCCATGAATTATCCACGATTGCTTAGGAACGATTTGTTTTTTGATTCTAATAAGTTCGTTGTAGTATTTTACACAGTGTATAATTACTGGTAATTGATACTGTTCAGAAATTTCGATATGCTTTTTAAAGATTGTTAGCTGTTCGCTTAATTTAATAGGTGATTTTGGATCAAGTCCAGTTTCTCCAATTGCAATAATTTTGTTTTCAATAGCACGATGTTTTATTATTTCGAGTTCTGAGCAATAGTCTTTGGAATAATACCACGGATGTAAACCACAAGAAAAAATGCCTTTTGAGGGTAAGTTTTCTTTTGGAGATATATTTATTATCCCGAAAGGCTCTTTTATATTATGTGTATGAAAGTTGAATAGCATTTTTAGTCAATTATAAATTGGGTGTTGTCAAGTTTTTGAAGTTCTTGCCTTGTTGGGTTTTTTTCTGACGCATTTTGTTTTGTACGATATGGCTAATTTCAAAATTCTTTTTGCCTTGCCAGTCGGGATAAATAATCATTTCCTTGGGAGCTTCGCTTGTAAATCTCTCTATTATAATTTCAGGATTTAAGAGCTCAAGGAACTCAACAACCAACTCTATATAATTATCCAGACTAATGTCGTAAAAAAGATTAGGACTTTGTTCATAAATTTTTTGCAGTTTTGTTCCTTTAAGTACCTGCATTTGATGGATTTTTAAAGTCTTAATCGGTAGTTTGGATATTTGAGTAGCATGATTAAGAAAATCTTTTTTGTTTTCGCCAGGCAATCCTAAAATTAAATGCAAACCACAGTTTATGCCCATTTCATAAGTTAGATTAACTGCATCAATAGTTTGTTGGTAAGTATGTCCTCTATTGATAAAACTTAGGGTTTTGTCAAGCGTTGATTCTGCACCATATTCTATGCTAATATACTTGCCTTTGCAAACAGACTTTATCATTTCAAGCTTTTCTTTGTCGATGCAATCGGGACGAGTTGCTATTACAAGTCCTTTTACTCCATCAACAGATAAGGCTTCTTTGTACTTTTGTTCTAATACGTCTATTTTATCATAAGTATTTGTAAATGATTGAAAATATGCTAGATATTTTTGAGTTTTATATTTTGGACTAAAAAACGCAATCCCTTGTTGTAACTGTTCTTTGATACTTGTTTTTTCGTTGCAATAAAATGGACTAAAGCTTTTGTTTGTGCAATAAATACAAGCACCTGTACCTATTGAGCCGTCTCTGTTGGGACATGTAAAACCAGCATTTATTGAAATTTTCTGCACTCTCGAGCCAAACACTTGTTTTATATACGATGAATAGTCATTCCAAGGAATAATATTTGTGTCAATAATATTCATTTATTCTTGTTTGTCTGTCTCGTCTTTATAAGAATATTTGATTTCAATATTATCATCTTCGGTGCAATCGCAATCCTCGTCAAATTCTGAATATGCTGAAAATTCATCAATATATTTTGGAGGTCTGTACATAAATGTTAATGCGATACCAACAGCAAATCCCGAAAGGTGTCCTTCCCAACTGACATTATTATTCATTGGAAATATTCCCCATATCATGCTGCCGTATAGAAATACTACGATTAGAGCTATTGCCATGTGACGTATGTTTTTGCTTAATACTCCGGCAGTAAATAAGTATCCAGCAAATGCGTAAATCAATGCACTCGCTCCAATATGAATACTGTCTCTGCCAATAATCCAAGTAAATATGCCACTTAAAATATACGCCCACACAAAGATTTGAATAGCGTTATCGTTGTAAAAATAAAACACTAAGGAGCCTAATACAAGAAAGCTGGTCGTATTTGCAAGGATATGCTCAAATCCGCCATGTAAAAAAGGCATTGTAAGTATTCCGAACCACTGTGATATCTCTCTTGGGCGTAAACCATATTCTGACAGACTAATATTAAGACTAATTTCAAGTAAATATATCATCCAAAATATAAAGATAAAACTTCCAGGTATAACCATAGCAAGTAACATCTTTTTGAGTTCTGTTTTGGAGTCTGTTTGTTCATTCATTTTGCAAAGGTAAATTCTTTCTACAAGTAAAACTATTTTTTTAGTAAAGTGTTCTTGTTGATATAAAGTATTTTAAATTCTTTTGCATAAATCGTACAAATTTGAATAAGATATTTAATTGGTAAGTGCTGATACTTTGAGTATTGCTCCCTATTATATAATCATCATATTATCACTTAAATTATTTTATGTAATTTTAATAAACTTTCCATTTCCAATTGTATTTCTTTAGCTTTTTCGCCAGCAACTTTCGCAAAGTTTTCTGTACTATCAGCAAATATAATTCCACGAGATGAGTTTACTAATAACCCGCAATTGTCGTTCATTCCGTATTTTGCAACTTCTTGCAGACTTCCACCTTGAGCACCAACACCTGGAACTAATAAGAAGTGTTCAGGAGCGATTTTACGGATGTCTTTTAACATTTCGGCACGAGTTGCTCCAACTACGTACATCATTTGCTCTTTGCTTGCCCATTCTTGAGATTTAGTTAGGACTTTTTCAAATAGTCGGGTGTTTTCTTCAGAAAAATATTGAAAATCGTCTGCTCCTTTATTTGAAGTTAGTGCAAGAAGTATTACCCATTTTTCTTTATATGTTAAAAACGGGCTTACAGAATCTTCTCCCATATATGGAGCAACGGTAACAGCATCAAAATTCATGTTTTCGAAAAAGGCTTTCGCATATAATTTAGAGGTGTTTCCTATATCGCCACGTTTTGCATCTGCAATAATGAAAACTTCTGGATGCTTACTCCTAAGATAAACAACTGTTTTTTCAAGTGCTTCCCAACCTTTAATACCTAAACTTTCATAAAACGCTAAGTTTGGTTTGTATGCAACAGTATATTCAGCGGTTTCATCTATAATCTGTTTATTAAATTCAAAAACTGGGGATTCATGATTAAGTAAATGCTTTGGTAGTTTCTCAATATCAGAATCGAGTCCTGTACATAAAAAGCTTTTCTTTGCTTTAATTTGTTCAAATAGCTGAGTGTAATTCATGATATAATTTTAAAAGTAAAAATAAAAAAAAATGCTTGTTTTCAATTAAGAAACAAGCATTTTTTTTTAATATTATCAGGTCTTATTTAATAAGATTGATTTTTGTTGTAGTAACGTTGTTGCCAATAATAACTTTAACGAAATAAGTTCCGTTAGAATAGTTAGACATATCAACTGTGTTAAGTTCATTAGCATTTTCAATAGTTTCAACTACTTGTCCCATAATGTTTACAACTTCAACATTAGCACCTTCGATACCTTCGATGTTTACGATACCTGTTGAAGGATTTGGATAAATAGATATTTGATTTGCTACATTTAGTGGAGTTTCATTTACTATTGGGCCAGTATAAGTACCATAATTTAATCTAATAGCAGGTGCACCAGCATAATTTGAAATAAGGCTGTATGAACCAGCATATTGTCCTTCAGTAAATTTCCAATAACAACTATATGGTGAGTGAGTATCGGCTGTAGATTCTCCAATATAAATATCACCACCGTTATAGTATAAATTGATACCAACTAAAAGATCTCTAGCTTTCTCACCATTGACAACGTCAAACTCAACAATGTAGTCATCTATAAAATCAATATTTAACCATTGACCAAGATCGGTTTCCTGTATTTCAATAAGTTCTGATTGAGATACTGAACTCCAAGGGTTGTTTCCACCAACATATTCATATATTTCACATTGTACTAAAGCAGTAGGAGTAGTCGCTTCATCAATAAATACATCAACTGATTTAACAGTGTCTTCGTAGTAAACAAGGAAACCTGCTCCAATGCCGTCTCCATCAGCACCACCATTACTCCAATATTTAGCAGTCATGCTACCAGTTAGGTTGTCATTTTCTCGTGAGAAAGTGTTTTCTGTAATATTAAAATATGCAGTGTCTCTGTTGTTTTCAGGTGTAACATCTTCGTTTCCTTCTGTATAAGCTTCGAAGATAATTTGGTATCTTCCAACTATTGGGTTTGTTATGTCACAATCAACTTCTATCATATCAAGTGTGTCTGCTTCAGAATAGTTAAGCATGTTGTCTCCAGTAACAATTTCGTCAAAAACAAGATTGTATTGAGGATCATAAACTTTTACGTTTACCTTTGGTGTAACAGTCGCAGACCCGTTGTTTCTGAGGCTAATATTAAACCATAAAAAAGTGCTATCAGCTTGAAATTGTGCATAAGGAATCTGTCCGTAATGTGAAGAGAAATGATATGCTAGAAGGCCTTCATTTTCAGGAAGCGTATAGTCCACATATTGGAAGAAATTTACTACTGTGTGCTTAACTTCTAAATCATGTGCTGGTCCAGTAGAATAATCGTATAATTTTACGTCATCAATCATCCATGCCCATGAGTTAGTGTAGGTGTTATAATCATCTCCTGTATAACCATGTATCGTGTGTCTAAAACGAATTGAAACGTTTGATTGTCCAGCTATACCAGCTAATCCTAATGAATACTCACCATCATTCATATTGAGATCATCAAGTTCATCTTCTCTATTAATTCTAGTTTCTGTCCAAGTATTACCACCATCAGTAGAGTAACCAATAAAGCAGTCAACAAAAGATGGATTTGAAGCACGGTAAGAGTTCATAAAACTTAAAGAAGGAATCGAAACAGAACTAAAATCTAGGTTGTCAAACTGTATCCATGCATCAAAATGCGAAATACCGCTGCCACCTGTACCTGGCCATTCACACTCAGGAGGTAGTGTCATTCCATCTAGTGGTGTAGCTCTGTCTCCTAATATATCAATATATGCATAATTACCTGGACCTTCAGTTATTCCAAGATTTTCATAAATTTTGTCCATAGAGAGAATCCACCAACCAGTACCTTCTGTTGGATTGATTGGTCCCCAGTAACATGGTCTTGTACTTTCATCACCAATTACCCAATCTTTTGTTGTTGCTACGTCGTGACCAAATGTCCATGTAGGAACTACCTCATCAAAGGTAACTTGCCAAACTGGTTCGATACCCTTGGCATCATTCATAACTTGTTCAACATCTACCACCAATGACTGTGCAAAGTTGGCTTTTTCGTTTTTAGCTTTTTCAAAGTGAATCAATCCTTGTGCATAACTCAAAGCTACTGTCATGCATAAAATGGAAAGAATAAGTGTAAATTTTCTCATAATAAATAAAATTAAATTAGTGTAAATAATAATTAATCTCAATTTTTGTTTGTACAAAGGTAGTGCTTTTTTTTTAATAAAAAAACATTTATTTGTTTTTCTTCAATCTTAATAACTCTTTTTTTCTTAAAAAGGTTGCATGTGCAGTCGTTTTTGAAATAAACAAACCAGTTTTTCCATCTAGAAAGCCTAATTTGATAAAGTAGGTAAAGATAAATCTTATTATACTGCTTAAATAAGCCAAACAAATATTAGTATTTTTACCTTTTTTTAAATCGCTTTTGGCATTTAACTTACTAAACTTCTTTGCTTGAGTTATATGCTCTTTCCTAGAATTGTAAGTAAAGTGTAAAAGATCTCCTTTTAGATGCACTATCTGTGGGGGGGCTTTAAAAACTAATTTTTCATGGATAGTTCCTTCCCACTGTCCAAAGAGTTTGTTCCATATCCTAACTTTTTTGTCTGGGTACCAACCACCGTGTTTTATGGGTTTGCCACAATGGTGGTTTAGACGATTAAAGCTGTATGCCTTGTTGTTGGTGTTGTTAAAATTGGTGTCGAGTATTGATTGTAATAGTTCTTTTGATAAAACTTCGTCAGCATCAATTGATAAAATGTAGTTATTTATTGCCAACTCGTTTCCCAAGTTTTTTTGTGTGCTGTAGTCTATAAACTCATTTTTGATAAATTTTACTGGAAAGCTTGTGCAAATCAGTTCAGTGTCATCGCATGAGTCAGAGTCGATTATTGTAATATCATTGCTTATTTGCATAACTGATGCAAGACATCTCTCGATATTTTTCGCTTCATTTTTTGTTATTATTACAACACTCAAGTTTTTCATATCGCAAAGATAGAAAAAAGACTTAATCTCTAAGATGTTGTTTTTAATTTTAAGTTTATTTTAAATATGTGTATGTAAAGGAAAATCTAAACTTTCTTTAGATCCATGGCTGTAAGTTGTAGTTGTACAATAAATATTAAAATAAAGTGGCTTATCGCTATGCCATGACTTGCATAACTGAGATGTGCCTGTCTGACTAAAGTGGCTTGTCGTGGTAAAAGTAAAAAAAGAGCTTGTAAAAATGCAGTATTTGTTGTTTTTTTTGTAAAAAATATGTGTCGAAGTTACTCGAATTTTATTTTTTTATTACAGCTTATTAATGTAACTTTGACGAAATTTAATTTTATTGGTAATTTTTGAAATTTATAGATATGAAAAAGCTTATTACAATGGACGTGGCCGTCTCAAAACTTAAAGATGGTATGCAAATAATGATTGGTGGATTTTTGGCTGCAGGAACACCAAATAGTATGGTTAAGGCTCTTGTGAAATCTGGAGTAAAAGACTTGACAATTGTTTGTAATGATACTGCGTTTGCTGATAAAGGTCTGGGTATGTTAATAGCAAATAAGCAAGTTAAAAAAGTAATTACTTCACATATTGGAACAAACAAAGCAACAATTGAACAATATAATAATAAGGATATTGAAGTCGAATTTGTACCTCAAGGAACACTTGCCGAGAGGATCCGGTGTGGAGGCTCTGGGTTGGGAGGCGTTTTAACTCCAACAGGTGTTGGAACTGTCGCTCAGGAAGGTAAGCAGATAATAAATCTGGATGGTAAAGATTATTTGCTCGAAACAGCACTTAGAGCTGATGTAGCACTTATTGGTGCAAGCATGGCAGATGAAGAAGGTAATTTGTTTTATAGAGGAACTACACAGAATTTTAACCCTTTAATGGCTATGGCAGCTGATCTTGTTATTGCCGAAGCCAAAGAAATTGTAAAAACAGGCCAAATAACTATGGAAAGTGTTCATACACAAGCCATTTTTGTTGACCATGTTGTAAAATCATAAGTTAGTAATCATTAATCATATATAAAAAGGAGGCTGATATGTCAAAAAAATTAAAACTCGATCTTACAGAGAAGTATTATGAAGAAGCTCTTAAAGTTATTCCCGGTGCTATTTTAGGAATTAGAAGACCTTATAATTTTGTCCCAGGTGAATATCCCATATTTTTTGAACATGCAAAAGGTGGGAGAGTAACCGATGTCGATGGTAACGAATATATCGATATGCTTTGTGCTTATGGACCAATTATTATTGGACACAGAGAAGAAGAAATTGATAATGCTGTTATTGACCAAATGAGAAACAAAGGTTTTTGCTTTTCTTTAACACAACCTATTCAAAATAAGCTTGCCGAAAAAGTTATCGAGCTTATACCTTCTGCCGAAATGGCGGTTTTTGTAAAAACTGGCTCAGATGCTACTACAACTGCAATTAGAATTGCTCGAGCAAATACAGATAGAATAAAAATTGCTCGCTGTGGATATCATGGATGGCATGACTGGTGTGTTGAAGTAAAAGGAGGTGTTCCCGAAAAACTTTATGAAGATGTGCATGAATTTCATTACAACAAACTAGAAGAGCTTGAAGACCTTATGAAAAAGCATGGGGACGAAATGGCCGCAATTATTGTTACTCCAATCGGACACCCATTAGCTGATAAAGTGCAAATGCCTGCACCTGGATTCCTTGAAGGTGTACGTGCATTGGCAGATAAATACGGTGCAATACTTATTTATGATGAGATAAGAACAGGATTCCGTTATGACCTTGGTGGTGCACAAAAAATATTTGGCGTAATACCAGATATCTCTGTTTTTGGAAAAGCTATGGCAAATGGTTATCCTATAGGTGCAGTGGTGGGTAAAGAACAATATATGAAAGTGCTGGCTGATAAAGTGTTTTTGTCTTCAACTTTCTTCCCAAACAGCCTGGAGCAGGTGGCTGCACTAAAAACTATCGAAATCCTTGAAAGAGACAATGTACTTGATGTTGTTAAAGCTAAAGGAACTGTGTTCGGTCAAAAGTTAGAAGAGATTGCTAGAAAATGTGATTATGATATCGAAATATCTGGTGCACCATTTATGCCTTTTATAACTTTCAATAAAGATCCTCAAAACCTTTATAAAAAACTTCGTCCAGCGTTTTATACTGAACTAATTCGCCGAGGTGTGTTCTTGCAACCATTCCATCATGGATATGTGGCTTATAGACATACTGACGAAGATTTGGCTCATGCAGCAAATATGATTGAAGAATCTTTGGGCGAATTAAAAAAATATATTTAATCTGGTTAATTAGTAATTCAGGTGTAGTTTATTAAAAAATAAAAATATTAAATAACTTAAATAATTAAATAATGGAAAAACTTATTATTACTGCTGCTATTTGTGGTGCAGAAGTTTTAAAAGAACATAACCCTGCAGTACCATACACTGTAGAAGAGTGTGTGCGGGAAGCTAAATCAGCTTATCAAGCTGGTGCCAGTCTAATTCATCTGCATGTTAGATGGGACGATGGTACGCCAACGCAAGATAAAGGTAGATTTAAAGCGGTAATGGATGCGATAAAAGCTGAATTGCCAGACGTTATCATTCAACCTTCTACTGGAGGTGCTGTTGGAATGACCGACGATGAAAGGTTACAACCTACAGAGTTAAATCCCGAAATGGCAACTCTTGATTGTGGTACTTTAAACTTTGGCGGGGACGAAGTGTTTACAAATACCGAAAACACTATTAAATATTTTGCCGAACGCATGAACGAACGTGGCATTAAACCTGAATTAGAAGTTTTTGATAAATCGATGATAGATATGGTTTTACGTCTTCGTAAACAAGGATATATCAAAGACCCAATGCACTTCGATATGGTAATGGGAGTAAACGGTGGAATAACTGGAGAATTAAGAGATTTTGTGTTTCTTGTGGACAGTATTCCGGCTGGATCGACCTATACCGTTGCCGGAATGGGAAGATTTGAATTCCCCCTTGCTGCCGCAGCAATTATTCACGGAGGGCATGTAAGAGTAGGATTTGAAGATAATGTCTATTTGTCTAAGGGAGTGCTTGCAAAATCCAATGGCGAATTAGTAGAGAAAGTGGTTAGACTTGCAAAGGAATTTGGAAGAGAAATAGCAAATCCTGCAGAAGCTCGTCAAATATTAGGACTTAAAGCAATTTAAATTTCATATTAATTTAATATTTTAACAAATGCAAAAAAAAGGAAATAAGTACGGAGTACACAGAGTGATTGATCCAAAGGGAGTTTTACCACAACCAGCAAATAAGATTGACAATAACATGGATGAAATCTATGATAATGAGATACTTATTGATGTTCAAACATTAAATGTTGACTCTGCAAGTTTTACTCAGATTGAAGAACAAGCTGGTGGAGATAAAGCAAAAATTGCCGAAATAATGATGGGAATTGTTGAAAAACAAGGAAAACATCGTAATCCAGTTACTGGATCAGGTGGAATGCTTTTAGGTACAGTTGAAAAAATTGGTGATGCCCTTAAAGACAAAATCAATCTTAAAGTAGGAGACAAAATAGCTACATTGGTCTCTTTATCTTTAACTCCCCTCCGCATTGATAAAATTAAAGATATACGCCCTGATATTGACCAAGTTGACATTGATGGAAAAGCAATCTTATTTGAAAGTGGGATATATGCAAAAATTCCAAAAGGAATGCCAGAAGGACTCGTTTTGTCAGCTCTTGACGTAGCTGGTGCTCCTGCACAGACTGCAAAATTGGTTAAGCCTGGAGATACAGTCTTAATTATTGGTGCTGGTGGAAAATCAGGAATGTTGTGTTGTTACGAAGCAAAGAAACGTGCCGGCGTTACTGGGAAAGTTATTGGAATGTGTCATAGCGAAAGAAGTACCAAAAGACTTGTTGATTTAGATTTTTGTGATCATGTTTTCTCTGGTGATGCAACTCAACCAGTTCTTATATTAGAAAAAATGGAAGAATTGACTGGTGGACAAATGGCTGACGTTACTATTAATAATGTAAATATTCCTGATACTGAGATGACTAGCATACTTTGTACAAAAGATTCTGGACTGGTATATTTCTTTTCAATGGCAACATCGTTTACAAAAGCAGCTCTTGGAGCCGAAGGTGTAGGCAGTGATGTTACAATGATTGTTGGAAATGGATATACTAAGGGACACGCAGAAATTACTCTGGCACTATTAGAAGAAAGCGAGAAACTTAGAAATATATTTACGGAGTTGTACGCATAGAGAGTTGAATTTAATATTATGCACATTTGTGTGTAATCTAAAATTATAAAAGAATATCAGGTGGTGAAAGCTTTGCTCAACCACCTGATTTGAATAAACTTAATAAAGAGCAGTGCAAACATTAACTTGTTGTTGCTGTGCAAAATATAGAATGAATAAAGGATGTAGATATGGTACACATAGAGTTCTTGAGCCAAAAGGAACTTTACCTCAACCGGCTCAAAAACTCGATAACACGATGAGTATTTATGATAATGAAGTTTTAATTGATGTTATTACTCTAAATATTGATTCGGCAAGTTATACGCAAATAAAACAAGACTGTGGGGCAGATGCTAAAAAAATGAAGCAAATGATCCTCTCAATTATTGATGAACGGGGAAAAATCCAAAATCCTGTTACAGGTTCTGGAGGAATGTTAATTGGGATTGTTCGTGAAATCGGACCAAATTTTACCGATAAACGAATAAAAGTGGGACAAAAGATAGCAACTTTGGTATCTTTATCGCTTACTCCTTTGAAAATTGATAAAATTGTTAAACTTGACCCTTTAAACGACCAAATCGATGTTGAAGGCAAGGCGATTTTGTTCGAAACTGGTATATTTGCAATATTGCCCGAAGATATTCCCGAAAAATTAGCCTTAGCTGCACTCGATGTAGCTGGCGCTCCAGCACAAGTCAATCGGTTAGTGAAAGAAGGTGATACGGTTTGTATTATCGGTGGTGGAGGAAAATCGGGTATTTTATGTTGCTATCAAGCAATGAAAAATGTTGGACCCTATGGTAAAGTTATAGTGGTAGAATTCTCTGAGGAAAACGCTCAAAGAATTAGAGATATGAAACTTGCTGATCATGTTATTATTGAAGACGCAACAAACGTGATGGCTGTTTATAAAAAAGTTACCGAAATAACTGGAGAGAGAGGATGCGAAGTCGTTATTAACAATGTTAATGTTCCAAATACAGAGATGACATCAATTCTTATTACCAAAGGGCAAGGAGTAATCTATTTCTTCTCAATGGCTACTTCATTTACTAAAGCAGCTCTGGGCGCCGAAGGGGTAGGAAAAGATATTAATTTAATTGTTGGAAACGGATTTGCAAAAGGTCATGCAAACCTTACTTTGAGTATATTGCGTGAATCCGCTGAAATTAGAGCTTTATTTGAAAAATTATATGTTTAAAATTTAGATGTTATGATAAACCAAGGCAGAAAGAAAATGTTCCCAAATGTTACTGATGAACAGTGGAACGATTGGAAGTGGCAGGTAAGAAATCGAATCGAAACGCTTGATGAATTGAAAAAATACATCAATCTGACTTCTGAAGAGGAAGAAGGTGTTGCTAAATCCTTGCAAACTCTACGCATGGCAATAACTCCTTATTATCTTAGTCTTGTAGATCCAGATGATCGAAATTGCCCAGTTCGTAAACAAGCGATACCAACTGGATTAGAAACACACCAATCGGCTGCTGATCTTTTGGATCCTTTGCACGAAGATGAAGATTCTCCAGTACCAGGACTTACTCACAGATATCCTGATAGAGTTCTCTTCTTGATTACCGATATGTGTTCTATGTATTGTCGCCATTGTACGCGTCGTAGATTTGCTGGTCAAACTGATAAAGAATCGCCTTCAGAAAGAATACAGAAATCAATCGATTATATTGCTAATACTCCTCAGGTTAGAGATGTTTTGTTGTCGGGTGGAGATGCCTTGATGGTTTCTGATAAAATGCTCGAATCTATTATTCAAAGACTTAAAGAAATCCCTCATGTTGAGATTATAAGAATTGGAACTCGCACCCCTGTAGTATGCCCACAAAGAATTACAGACGATCTAGTAAATATGCTAAAAAAATATCATCCAATTTGGTTAAATACGCATTTTAATCACTCAAAGGAAATTACTGATGAGTCTTCTGAAGCTTGTGCGAAAATTGCTAATGCTGGTATTCCTATTGGAAATCAGTCGGTTTTGCTCAGAGGTGTGAACGACTGTGTGCATGTGATGAAAAATCTTGTGCAAAATCTTGTCAAAATTAGAGTGCGACCTTATTATATATATCAGTGCGATTTGTCAATGGGGCTTGAGCATTTTAGAACGCCTGTTTCAAAAGGAATCGAAATTATCGAAAACCTACGTGGACATACCTCAGGTTTTGCTGTCCCAACTTATGTAGTTGATGCCCCTGGTGGTGGTGGCAAAACTCCTGTAATGCCTACTTATGTAATCTCTCAAAGTCCTGGAAAAGTAGTCTTGCGTAATTTCGAAGGAGTTATAACAACTTATTCAGAGCCAGTAAGTTATATAGACAATTGTGAGTGTGCCGACTGCAAAGAAACACTCCAAAATGAAGGAGTTGCCTCATTGTTAAGAGGAGATAAGCTCGCTCTTGAACCTCAAGGACTATCAAGAAAAAAAAGACATAGATAGATAAATATTAAACTTCAAATGCAATGGGAAATTTGAAGTTTAATTGTAAATTTGTTGCTTTTTACGAGTTGCATTATATTGCAAAGTAAATTAGTAATTATAATCCAGTAAATAATAAAGTATTATTGATAATTTAAAAATTGTTGATTGCCATTTATAGATGATATATTAAAACACAAAAGTCTTTCGATTGTTGGTACAGAGAAAAATACTGGCAAAACAGTCTGTTTAAATTACATCTTAAAAAGATTGGTAGAGAAAAATAAAATCCCAGCAATTACTTCAATAGGGATTGATGGCGAAAGTCTTGATCAGGTAACAAATACTCAAAAGCCAGAGATTGAGCTTAATTATAATTCGATTTTTGTTACTTCCGAAAAATATTTTGCAACTAAGACTATTGATGCCGAAATACTCAATGTATCCAACAGAAAAACATCGTTAGGAAGGCTTATAACTGCTAAAGCTAAATCAAAAGGAAATCTTATACTCTCTGGACCTCCTGAAACTGTTTGGCTAAAAGTGCTAATTAATGATTTATTGTTGTATAAACCTGACATTGTTCTTGTTGACGGAGCATTATCCCGCAAAAGTTTTGGGGCACCATCAGTTACAGACAGTATGATACTCACTACTGGTGCAGCCCTTTCGGCAAATATGCAAACATTGGTTAAAAAAACAGCTTACTTATACGATTTAATTAAATTAAAACGGTGGAAGTCGGATATTGTCGATACATTATTAAACATCGAAAGTGGTTTGTGGGCAATCGATGACAGTAATAATATACACGATTTAAAGATTCCATCGGTGTTCTTGCTCGATAAGGCGGTTGATAATCTTTATGAGTATGGCAATCGTCTTTTTATTAGTGGAGTCCTCAATGACAAAATACTTGATAAACTTCGGATGCAAGCAAATATCAACAAAACAGAAATTATAGTTAGAGATTTTACACGAATATTTGCTAGACAAAATTCGGTAAATTCTTTTTTAGATAAAGGTGGGAAAATAAAAGTATTGCTTAATACTAATTTGATGGCAGTTTGTGTAAATCCGTTGGCTCCAAATGGCTTTTTGCTGGATTCCGAAAAATTACGGACATTATTAAACAAAAAATTGAACTTGCCAGTTTATGACATAAAAAAAATATCAAGTGAGAAACTTTAGAGAACATATTAAAAATAATGAGGGCTTAAGATTTATATTCGATAACTTAAAAATATCTTCAAACCCAGGAAGAGATTATTTGATGCAACGCAAATTTTTGAATAAGTCCTTTGACATTAAAGTCGAATTACAATATCTTGAATATACTATTGACTTTTTTAAAAACTCTTTATCAAGTGCAGATATTGATAATTTAAACTTGCGTCTGCATCAACTAAATAGTATTTCGGGTACATTGAGAGACCTTGATAAAGAACTTGTCTTAGATGATATTCAGCTTTTTGAAATCAAAAAATTTGCTTTGCTTTCGAAATCTATAAGCGATATACTTTGTAAAAAAGGATTTGATATTTTTCAATTGCATGATCTTAGTGGCGTGGTAGAACTTCTTGATCCCGATAATACTGGCGAAGCTTCTTTTTATATTTATTCGTCCTACAGTAAGAAACTATCAGAACTTCGTAAAATTCAACAGCAAATGCATGACGAAGAGCCAGAAAAAGCTGAACTAATTAGACAGCATTGTATTGAAATTGAGGACACTATTAGAGAAAGACTATCTCAAAAACTTATTAGTTTCGCACGGTATCTTAAAATTAATTTTGATAGAATAGCTCATTTAGATGTTTTGATTGCAAAATCTATTCTGGTAAATGAATTTAATTTGTGTAAACCTCTTATTGATGATAATATTACGGAGTATAAACAAGTTTTTAATCCTTTTATCAAATCTATTTTGTCGAAGCAAAATAAAGAATTTCAGGCTGTTGATATAAGGTTAGAGCAAAAGCCAGTTTTGATAACTGGTGCAAACATGTCGGGTAAAACTGTTTTGCTTAGAACATTAGCTCTTAGTCAATTGATGTTTCAATTTGGATTTTATGTGCCCGCAAAAGAAGCCAACATAAAAATTGTTGATGATGTAATTTTGAGCATTGGCGATAACACTAATGAGTATAATGGTTTGTCATCTTTTGCTATGGAAATTTTAAACATCAACAATATTATTTTAAAAGCCAAATCTGGCAAAATTATTCTTGCACTTGTTGATGAGTTAGCACGAACGACAAATCCTGACGAAGGTAAAGCCTTAGTTTCTGCTTTTGTAAGTATTATGGAAAAATATAAACTTAGCACTGTTATCACAACACATTACAGCGGTATAAAATCAAAATGTCGTCGCTTGCGAGTTAAAGGGCTTAAAGAAGAATCTAGTTCTGAAAAAATTTCTGTAAAAAACATTAACGATTTTATGGATTATTCTCTTATCGAAGTTAAAGACGATACTGTCCCAACCGAAGCGATTAGAATAGCAGAAATCCTTGATGTGGATGTGGAATTAATCGAACTGGCCAAATCTTATTTGGGGGCTTAATAGTTTCTTTTTAGTTGCTTTATTATTTTTCAAAATACACACACATTACTTCCAATCCACAAAAATCCGTCGGAACCGACTACTGACTTACTGATTACTTTTTTTTCTGCGTTCCCCTGTGAGATTTACGGGCAACTTTTCACTTTTTTTATGGTGTCCACTCCCCACCTTTTTCCCTCTCCTAACCATTTATGACGGCGCAGCCCCTTTGCCATTCCTGACTACTTATGAGTATTTATGACGGCACAGCCACCTGACTATTCCTGACCATTTATGACCTCCCCACTCCCCACTCTTTTTCCACTCCGCTGTCCCTTTGCAGTTAAAAAAACAAAAAACAACAACTACTTTATAAAATTTCCCGAAATACTTACTAATTTTGTTGAAAAACTACAAAAATGGGTATTTATCTTGATTATAATGCAACAACACCAATTGATAAAGAAGTGGCAGAGGCAATGAAGCCTTATCTTCTTGATTTTTTTGGTAATCCTTCGAGCTCTCATAGCTATGGTGCTAAAACAAAGATAGCAGTCGAAAATGCCCGCAGGCAAGTAGCCGAAATGTTAAATTGTAAATCCTCTGAACTTATTTTCACAAGTGGCGGAAGTGAAGCAAATAATTATGCAATTAAAGGATATGCTTTTGCAAATGAACATCGAGGAAAACACATAATAACATCTGTAATTGAGCATCCTGCTGTTTTTGAAGTTTGTAAATATTTAGAAACTAAAGGGTTTAGAATATCGTATATTCCTGTCGATGAATATGGCTTAATTAAAATGGATGAATTAAAAGCTGCAATTTGCCCAGATACTATTCTCGTTACCCTTATGCACGCAAATAACGAAATTGGAACAATTCAACCAATACGAGAAATTTCTGAAATATGTAAGAGTTTGAATATTGTTTTTCATACAGATGCTGCACAATCAGTGGGTAAATGTCTTGTTGATGTTAAGGAGCTTGGTATCGATTTATTATCAATTGCAGGTCATAAATTATATGCACCAAAAGGAATAGGTGTCCTATTTATTAAAGAAGGAATTATTCTCGAAAAACTTATTCATGGTGCTGATCACGAGCAAAACAAACGTGCTGGAACCGAAAATGTACTCGAAATTGTTGGATTAGGAAAAGCTTGCGAAATTGTTAAACGAGATCTTCAAAAAAACATTTTCCATTTAAAAAACATGCGGGATTTGTTGCATTCCGCATTAAATAGCAAAATAAATAATATAAAACTTAATGGACATCCAGAATTACGACTTGCCAATACTTTGAATCTTAGCTTTTATGGAATAGAGGCAAATGTGTTACTTTCCGAAATGGAGTCAAATGGAATTGCTGCTTCAGCTGGAGCTGCATGTCATACCGATTCAATAGATGTCTCGCCAGTACTTACGGCAATAAATCTTGAGCAGTCTTTTGCTATGGGAACAATACGATTTTCGGTTGGTAGGCAAACTAAAGAGGACGAAATACATGAAACAGTTAGAATTGTATCAGAAATAATTGGTAGGTTAAAGAATTTTGACGGTAATGATAAGATTGAAGATAATACAGATTTTAGAGATATAAAACTGACAAAATTCACTCAAGGTTTGGGCTGTGCTTGTAAATTAAGACCTCAGGAACTTGAAAAAATACTAAAAGACATTCCAATTTGGCATGACGAAAACATACTAATCGACACTCAAAATTCCGATGATGCGGCGGTTTATAAAATTAACGATACTACTGCATTAGTTCAAACAGTTGATTTTTTTACTCCTATCGTTGATGATGCATATCATTTTGGAGCAATTGCAACCGCAAATTCTTTGAGTGATATTTATGCAATGGGTGCAAAACCAATATTTGCGTTAAATATTGTTGGATTCCCATCAAATAGGTTGCCTATGGAAGTTTTGAGAGAAATACTGAAAGGAGCATCCGACAAAGCAGCAGAAGCTGGAATAAGTATTTTAGGCGGTCACACTATTGATGACCCTGAACCAAAATATGGAATGGCTGTTAGCGGATTAGTTAGCCCCAATAAAATATGGAGAAACTCAAGTGCAATAGAAGGAGATGCAATTATTATCACAAAAGCAATTGGAACAGGTATTTTGACCACCGCCTTAAAACGAGGTTTACTATCAGATGAATCAAAAAATACAATCATAAGATCTATGAGTGAACTAAATAAAAAATCAGCTGAGATAATTTCTGATTATTCTGTTCATGCTTGTACCGATGTTACAGGATTTGGACTTATTGGGCATTTGAGCGAAATTAGCCTTGCGTCATCTATGGATGTTGAAATATTTAGTGATGACGTCCCATTCTTTTCTGGATTAGAAGCGATGGCAACGGCAGGAATTATTCCAGGAGGAAGTGCAAATAATTTGTCTTACTTTTCTAAGCATGTGGTTTGGGAAAAGACCTTGTCAGAGACGTTGAAAATTATGCTTTGTGATTCGCAAACTTCTGGAGGTCTTTTGTTTACAGTTCCTCAAGCAGAGTGTGATAAGCTAATTAAAAGTTTGAGAACAGCAGGTATTACTAATGCAAAACAAATCGGAAATTGCCTAAAAATTGGAGAGGGGAAGGTTTTTGTTAGATAAATTGGAAAATTAATGTCTTAGAGTCTTGAGCAGATGCTAATTTTGACCCTACTGGACTTTTGTGTTTATTATTGAATATCGCTCCTGTTATCTTATTCCGCGCACCTCCATGACCCTACTGGACTTTTGTGTTTATTATTGTGGTGTTATCTAATGTTTTATAAATCACATAAGACCTATGTGTAGGTTTTTTTCTTTTTTAAAAGTTCATTCATCTTTATCAAAAACATCATCTAAAAACCTCTCATTTAACATATTGTTTTTATGATAGATTTTTCGTATTTTTGGCAAAACTTAATAATTAAAGATTTTTATATAGAATTTATGATGCGAACCAGTAAATTAGGATTAGATTTTAACAAAGTTGACAAGGCAAAAAAACTAGCTGGCAATATTGCTGATGAGGTTCAGAAATTTGTTGAGAATTATACAACAGTTTCAGTTGAGCGTACACTTTGCCGCTTGGTAGGTATTGATGGGGTCGATAAAAATGATGTCCCATTACCAAATGTTGTTGTGAACATGATACACGATAAAGGTGCAGTTGGACAGGGGGTTTTGTATTATCTCGGTAATGCAATTTTAGAAACTAGGTTATCGCCACAGGAAATTGCTGAAAAAGTTTCTGCAGGTACTCTGGATCTTACAAAACTTAGTATTAATACATTACAAGAAATTCAAAATTCAATAATGCCTCTTGTTGAAGAAAGTGTCGCAAGAATTAAAGCAAATGTTACAAAGCGGAATGATTATATAAACAATATAGGTGAGGGAGAAAAACCTTATCTATATGTTATTGTTGCAACAGGAAATATTTATGAAGATGTCGTTCAAGCTGAAGCCGCAGCTCGTCAAGGAGCAGATGTGATTGCAGTTATTCGTACAACAGGTCAAAGTTTATTGGATTTTGTGCCTTATGGTGCTACTACCGAAGGATTTGGAGGAACTTTTGCTACTCAACAAAATTTCCGAATAATGCGTAAAGCTCTAGATGAGGTAGGAGAGGAAGTAGGAAAGTATATTCGACTTTGTAATTATTGCTCTGGCTTATGTATGCCCGAAATTGCTGCAATTGGGGCCATTGAACGACTTGATGTTATGCTAAATGATGCCCTTTATGGTATCCTCTTTCGTGACATCAATATGCAGCGTACTATGATTGACCAGTATTTTTCGCGAATAATAAATAGTTTTGCAGGTGTGATTATTAATACTGGTGAAGATAATTACCTAACTACTGCAGATGCTTTTGAGCAGGCTCATACAGTCTTAGCCTCCGATTTTATAAATGAACAACTTGCAGTTTTGGCTGGAATGCCAGAGGAACAAATGGGATTAGGTCATGCATTTGAGATGGATCCCGAACTCGAAAATGGTTTTTTATATGAGTTGTCGCAGGCACAAATGCTTAGAGAAATCTTCCCAAAGGCAACGCCTAAATATATGCCGCCAACAAAATTTATGACGGGTAATATTTTTAAAGGACAAATACAAAATGCTCTTTTTAACGAAATCTCAATCTGGACAGGGCAAGGTATTCAATTGTTAGGAATGATTACAGAAGCAGTCCATACGCCTTTTATGTCAGATAGATATCTTGCTATAGAAAATGCTCAATATATTTTTAAGAATATGAAAAATATTGGCGATGAGGTTGAATTCAAAAAAGACGGAATCATTCAGCAGAGAGCAAAACAAGTGCTTGATGATGCGTATCAGCTTTTAAGTGAAATTGAGAAAGAAGGACTATTTGATGCTATAGAAAAAGGTATATTTGCTGATATTAAACGTCCTAAAAATGGAGGTAAAGGATTAGCGGGTGTTGTCGCAAAAACCGAAAACTATTTTAACCCGTTTATAAATTTGATGAAAGGAGAGCAAAAATAATGAGTGATGGATTATATTCAATGAATAAAAACGACTTTAATCAAACTCTTGATCTTAAGAATGTTAAGCCTTATGGCGATACAATGAACGATGGTAAAACACAATTAAGCTTTACTCTACCTGTTCCTTGTAATGATGAAGCTATAGAGGCTGCAAAACAGTTAATGAAAAAAATGGGATTCGAGAATCCGCAAGTCGTATATTATAAAGAATTAACCAAGGGCTTTACGTTTTTTAATTGTTACGGGTCATGTACTCACACAGTAGATTATACTGCTATTGATGTACCCAAAGTTGAGTCAACCGTATGGGATATGGCACAAACTGATGACTTTATTAAAGAGCAAATCGGTAGGAAAATTGTTGTTATTGGTGCAAGTACTGGAACCGATGCTCATACGGTGGGTATAGATGCAATTATGAACATGAAAGGCTATGCAGGACACTATGGGCTTGAACGTTACGAAATGTTTGAGGCATTAAACATGGGGTCACAAGTACTAAACGAAGAATTTATTGCTAAAGCTATTGAACTTAAAGCTGATGCCTTGTTAGTTTCCCAAACTGTTACTCAAAAAGACGTACATATACAAAATCTTACAGAACTTGTTGAAATGTTAGAGGCTGAAGGCTTGCGTGATAAAGTTATTCTGGTTTGCGGGGGACCGCGTGTTTCACATGAATTGGCTAAAGAATTAGGCTATGATGCAGGGTTTAGCATGAATTCGTATGCTGATGATGTGGGTAGTTATATTGCTCAAGAGTTACAAAGAAGACAAAATAAATAATTTTTAGATATGGATAAGAATCAAATACGCGAAACAATCGCAAGACGAGTTGCACTCGAATTAAAAGACGGTAATGTTGTTAATCTTGGTATTGGTTTGCCGACTTATGTCCCAAATTATTTGCCAGAAGGGATTAAACTTACTCTACAAAGTGAAAATGGTTTACTTGGTATGGGACCAAATCCCGAAGAGGGAGCCGAATCTGAAGATATGATAAATGCTGGAGGTGGTTATATTACTGCGTTTCCTGGAGCCTCGGCGTTCGACTCAGCTAAATCGTTTGCTATCATCAGAGGTGGACACGTTGATGTTACAGTTCTTGGTGCAATGCAAGTAGATGTGAATGGAGACCTTGCTAATTGGTCAATACCAGGAAAAATTACACCAGGAATGGGCGGTGCTATGGACTTGCTAACTGGTGCACGTCGTACAATTCTGGCCATGGAACATACAGCAAAAGGAAATCACAAAATATTAGAAAAATGCAACTTGCCTTTAACCGCTAAAGGACGCGTAAATACCATAGTAACTGAAATGGGGGTTATGGAAATTACCGATAAAGGGATTGTTCTTAATGAAATTAATCCTGTGTTTACTGTGGAGCAAGTGCAAGAAGCTACTCAAGCAAAACTTATTATCGCTGATAATCTTTGCGATATGAAAAAATAGAAAATATTCCATTAATCATGTCCTACGGGATTTAATAAAAATTGATAATTATGAAAAAAGTTTTTATAGTTGCTGCTAAAAGAACTGCAGTCGGAAAATTTGGAGGCTCGCTTGCAAAAATGAGTGCCCCTGATATCGCAACAGTAGTATTGAAAAATATGCTGGAAGAAACAAAAATTGATCCCTCAAAAATTGATGAGGTAATTGTAGGAAATATTCTTTCCGCAGGACAAAGACAAGGCGTGGCTCGTCAAGCATCTGTAAACGCAGGAATCCCTGTTGAAGTTCCAGCTTATTCGTTAAATATGGTTTGTGGATCAGGAATGAAATCAATCTCAAACGCTTTTACAGCTATTAAAGCCGGAGAGTCCAAATTAATTATTGCTGGTGGCACAGAGTGTATGTCAGGTGCTCCTTTCCTAATTCCAGGACAGGTTAGAACAGGATATAAAATGGGAAATATGGTTAATCAGGACCACATGATACTCGATGGATTGTGGGAAGCTTTTAATGATTACCATATGGGGGTTACTGCCGAAAATATTGCCGAAAAATACAAGCTTAATCGCATAGAGCAAGATAAATTTGCAGCAGATTCACAATTTAAAGCTACTAAAGCTCAAGATGCTGGTAAATTTGTAAAAGAGATTGCTCCTGTCGAAATCAAAACCCGTAAAGAAACTATCGTTTTTGATGCTGACGAACATATCAATAGAACTACAAATGAAGAAAAATTAGCAAAATTGCGTCCCGCATTTAAAAAAGACGGAACTGTTACTGCTGGTAATGCTTCAGGTATCAATGACGGAGCATCGTTTGTTATGATTGCTTCTGAAGATGCAGTGAAAGAGTTTGGTTTAACTCCTTTGGTAGAAATTGTTGCTGTGGGACAAGGTGGTGTGGATCCTTCAATTATGGGAATGGGACCTGTTCCAGCTATCGAAAATGCTCTCTGTAAAGCTAGTATGAAACTTCAGGATATAGAAGTTCTTGAGCTTAATGAGGCATTTGCTGCTCAATCTTTAGGCGTAATGAAACAATTATCAGAAGATCATGGAGTTGATAGTAAATTCTTTGAAGAAAGATGCAACAAAAATGGCGGAGCAATTGCTCTTGGACACCCTATAGGTGCTTCTGGAAACAGAATTGTAGTTACTCTTATTCACGAAATGAAACGTGAGAATAATGTGTATGGCCTTGCATCTCTTTGCATTGGCGGAGGTATGGGAACGGCTATTATTCTGAAGAACGTTTAAAATATTTTATCCGAAATAAAAAAGTCCTCGCAATTTTGTGAGGACTTTTTTTTATGGTCAGTGGAGGTAAATCAAATTGGTATTAAACGCAGTATTTTTTTTAAAATAATCGTATTAATCTGAATTCGAGAACTCTTTAAGTTTAGATTAAGGTAAAGTATCCGAAATATATTTAACACATTTATACTTACAATATTTTTAAAAATATGATTAAAATAAACATATCCCAGTTTCTAAGGTTATACTCAATATAATAATTAATTAAAAACATTAACTTAAAGTTAAGACTAATGAAACACATATACAGAATAACTGGTATGTCGTGCGTTGGGTGTAAAACCAGTGTAGAACAGGCATTAAGTGAATTGGCTGAAGTTCAGGCAGTAAGTGTCGATTTACAAAAATCAGAAGTAAGTATTGAAATGGCTTCACATATTCCTTTAACTAAATTGCAAGATACCTTATTAAAGGCAGGCTTGCACTATACTATCGAGATGCAAGGTAATGCAACAGAAATGCACAAACACAAATCTCATAACACTCATGATGTAACCAAAAAAGGAACAGATATTTTTTACTGTCCTATGCACTGTGAGGGCGAAAAAACATACAATAAATCTGGAGATTGTCCAGTGTGCGGAATGCCTTTAGTAGAGCAGCCTCAACAACAAATCAATCAGCAATACACCTGCCCGATGCACCCTGAGATTATTGAAAATCAACCCAATTCATGTCCAATTTGTGGGATGGATTTAATTCCATTAGAACCAAGTATAAGTTCAGAACAAAAGGTATATAAGGAATTATCTAAAAAGATGATTATTGCTATTATATTTACAGTGCCTGTATTTCTTATAGCCATGAGCGATTTAATTCCTGGAAAACCTTTGTCTCAAATTATGAGTCAACAAGCTTGGAATTGGATGCAATTAGTTTTAACTATTCCAGTAGTTTTTTATGCTTGTTGGATGTTTTTTGTTCGTGCATGGAAATCAATTGTTACTTGGAATCTTAATATGTTTACCTTAATCGGAATTGGTGCGGGCGCCGCTTTTATTTTTAGCCTTGCTGGTTTAATTTTCCCAAATGTGTTTCCAGCCGAATTTAAAACAGATGCAGGTGCGATACATCTATATTTTGATGCAACGGCTGTCATTCTAACATTAGTCTTATTGGGGCAACTCTTAGAAGCAAAAGCCCACAGTAAAACGAGTGGAGCCATAAAAGAATTAATGAACTTAGCTCCAACCGAAGCTGTATTGGTAGAGAATGGAAATGATAAAGTTATTTCTATACATGATATTGAAGTTGGCAATTTACTTCGGGTAAAACCAGGTGGTAAAATTCCTGTTGACGGTACAATTACCAAAGGAGTGGGAAGTGTAGATGAATCAATGATTTCTGGGGAACCAATTCCTGTAGATAAAACCAAAGGAGACTATGTTAGTGCGGGAACAATTAACGGAACAACATCGTTTGTTATGATTGCCGAAAAAGTTGGTGCCGATACTTTACTTTCGCAGATAATCCAGATGGTAAATGATGCAAGTCGCTCAAGAGCACCCATTCAAAAATTTGCCGATAAAGTTGCTAAATACTTTGTGCCTATTGTAGTGTCAGTTTCGATTATAACATTTATTATTTGGGCAATATTTGGACAATCACCTGCTTTAGTTTATGCTTTTGTTAATGCTATTGCTGTTTTAATAATTGCTTGTCCGTGTGCTTTAGGTTTGGCAACTCCTATGTCGGTAATGGTTGGCGTAGGAAAAGGTGCACAATCTGGAGTTTTGATAAAAAATGCCGAAGCACTCGAAATTATGGATAAAGTAAATGTCTTAGTAACTGATAAAACTGGTACTATTACTGAAGGTAAGCCCTCGGTTGAGAAAGTTTTTGCTCTTGAGGATAATAAAACTGATGATTTAGTGCAACTAATTGCTTCTCTCAATCAATATAGCGAACACCCTTTAGCATCAGCGGTTGTTAATTATGCCAAAGGAAAAAAGATAAACTTAATTGAAGTAAAAGATTTTGAAATGCTTGCCGGAAAAGGTGTAATTGGAAACCTTAAAGGAAAAAAACTTGCTTTGGGAAATCTGGAATTAATGGAAATGTCTAAAGTTGCAATTCCAGATGATTTGTCACGTAAGATAATTGTAGAGCAAAAATTAGGAAAAACAGTCTCTTATATTGCTGTGGATTCTAAAGCAGTTGGATTTGTGGTAATTTATGATGCGATAAAAACAAGCTCAAAAAAGGCGATTGCTGAATTAATCAATAAGGGAGTTGAAGTAATTATGCTAACTGGAGATAATGTTAATACTGCCAAAGCTGTAGCCGACCAATTAAATCTTACAGATTTTAAAGCAGAGTGTTTACCCGAAGATAAATTGAAAATTATTAAGACATTGCAGGCAAAAGGTAAAATAGTTGCAATGGCTGGCGATGGTATTAATGACGCACCTGCACTGGCACAAGCAAATGTTGGAATAGCTATGGGAACAGGAACAGATGTTGCAATTGAAAGTGCAGAAATTACATTAGTAAAAGGTGATTTGCAGGGAATTGTAAAAGCGAAAAAACTAAGTCGTGCCGTAATGAAAAGCATAAAACAAAATCTATTTTTCGCATTCATTTATAATACCCTTGGAATACCAGTTGCTGCTGGAGTTTTATTTCCTGTATTTGGTTTGTTGCTATCGCCAATGATTGCTGCAGCGGCAATGAGTTTTAGTTCTGTATCTGTAATTGCTAATTCTTTACGATTAAGGAAAATTTCTTTGAATTGATTTCTATTGTATCCTTAGCTCGTGAGGGCATATCGATGTGCTAAGCCTATCTAACAGAGCTTGTCTAAATGTTTTTTTCAAAACAATTATATAAAATTTTACTTATCTTTACAGCAGAAATTAATGACTATTGAAATTTTGTCTTGTGGTTTGACTAATTGCGTAAAAAATAGTGAATTCTATTTTTAATCACACTATTATAAACGCAAACTGTTATGCTTAATAAAATAACTTAAATTAAAATTAATAAATGAAGTTTGTAGATTATTATAAAATTTTAGGCGTTAAAAAAAACGCTACTGAAAAAGAAATTAAAGCTGCTTATCGAAAACTCGCCCGAAAGTTTCATCCTGATTTAAATCCAGACAATAAGGAAGCGGAGATGAAATTCAAAGAAATAAACGAAGCAAATGAGGTGTTAAGCGATCCTGTAAATCGTAAAAAATATGATAAGTACGGTAAGAATTGGCAACATGGAGAAGAGTATGAAAAAGCTCAACATCAACAACAATCTCACTATCAATCAACTCAACAGGGGTTTGCGGGACAGGAATATTCAGACTTCTTTGAATATATGTTTGGGGGGAGACGAGCTTCCTCTCAGCAAGAACATCATCCAATTTTTAAAGGCCAAGATTATCATTCCGAATTGCATTTGGATTTGAAAGACGTATATACAACGCATAAGCGTGTACTAACTGTCAATAACAAAAACATACGTCTTACTATACCTGCAGGAGTGGAGAATGGACAAGTAATCAGGATTAAAGGAAAAGGTGGTGCAGGATTTAATGGTGGACCAAATGGAGATCTTTTTATTAAGTTCGTAATAAATAATCGGACAGATTTTAAAAGAGACGGTAATAATTTATATGCAAATGTGGATTTGGATTTATATACTTCTCTTTTAGGTGGAGAAATTATGGTTGATACTTTTGATGGTAAAGTTAAGTTCAAAATAGCACCAGAAACACAAAACGGAACTAAAGTAAAATTGAAAGGGAAGGGGTTTCCTATTTACAAAAAAGAAGGAGAGTTTGGCGATTTAATAATTACTTACCATATTAAGACACCTACGCACCTGACTACAAAAGAAAAGAAACTATTCAAAGAATTACAAAAAATAAGGTAACATGGAAAAAAATCTAATAGCAATAACAACTCTTTGTTCGTACTACGAGATTGAATTCTCATTTATTGATGCTTTGCACAAAACTGGACTTATTCAAATTGTAATTGTTGAGCAAAATCAATTCATACATCATGACCAAATTGGCGAACTTGAAAAAATGATTCGCCTTCATAACGAGTTAAACGTGAACATCGAAGGATTAGACATAATATTTAATCTGTTAGAGAAAGAAAAGAGATTGAGAGAAGAATTAAATGCTCTAAAAAACAAATTAAAACTTTATGAAAACGACAATATTTAGGGTTTTGTGTTGATAAATCTTTAATCTCTTTAATAAGCACGTCACTTCAAGTAAGCAAACAAAATAAATAGCAAAATAAACAATTTACATTTGAGAATAATCTTATCTTTGTAATATGAAAAATGACATTAGAAAATCGAGCGTATTACTATTGATTGCAATTTATTGCTTTGCAGTTGGTAATATTACAAAATCGATTAGTCATTATAATATTCAAAATCCACAAACTACACAGCAGCAAGAGAGTTTTGCGACTGTTTCCACAAATCTTTTATGCCTCGCTTCACAATCGGAAACTTCGATTAGTAATGTTAATGATTTTCCTTCTCCAAGTTTTAAAAATTCATTTAACAGTCTTTGGATAATAAATAAGACGGTTGAACAATCTTTTGAAAGAGCATTCTCACAATATACTTTTATCTATAGAAACTTTCTGGTACGATCGCGGAAAGCCAATATTATTTTTCCTTTCCACTGCTTTTGGTAAATCATTTTTAAGTAACCAATTCTGTTTTTGAGGATTGGTCGAAATTTGTGGTGCATTGTATAACAATTGCAATGCAGAATTAATAATTAATTTTAAAATATTGAAAAAATGGATCTAAGCAGTATCATTATTGGTGCTATTGTGATAGCATGCTGTATTGTGCCTTTTGTTATAATTGGACAAAACAGAAAGAAAACAGAAAGAAAAACAATACAATCATTTATAAACATTGCAAATCAACATAATTGTAATATTAGTAAACATGAAATTTGTAGTGATTTTATAATTGGAATTGATGAAACCAACAAAACAGTATTCTTTCTCAAAAACTTGAAAGATAAAGTCGTTGAGCAATGCATAAATCTTGCAGAAATACGGACCTGTAAAGTTAAAAATGCTTCAAGAACTGTTGCTAACCAAAGTGTAATTGATAGGTTGGAATTAAGTTTTATTCCAAAAGATAAAAATAAAAAAGAAATTTCATTAGAGTTTTTTAATTCTGATATCAAGATGCAACTTGGCGGAGAATTTGAATCAATCCAGAAATGGGCTAAACACATTAATGATTGTCTGTAAAAATCAAAACCTAAAATAATAATAACAGACAAGATATATTCATATTTTATGATTGTTTTTGAAAATATTATGTGGTTTTTTGTTTTGTATAGATGTATGGTCAATTGATAACCACGTAGAGACGTACAATCGTACGTCTCTACTTCGTGGTTAAAATACAATCAATCAATAACGAAACCAATAAATTTAATCTATTTAATTGTAAAATGTAAAATTATGAAGGGTAAATTCAA
>CAYNKH010000020.1:0-15111 GCA_964397745.1 uncultured Bacteroidales bacterium
TAAATGGAATTTATTTGTTATGAAAAAAATAATGGTTTTGTCAATTATTATAGCGTTAATTGGTAAGTTTTCTTTTTCTCAGCATACTTTTGAAAAAACTTATGGAGGTATATATCTTGATAGAGGATATTCAGTAGAACAAACTCATGATGAAGGATATGTTATTGTTGGAGTTCTGTCTATTTATGACAGTATTAGCTATAGTAATATTCCTCAACTTTATTTGATGAAAACAAATGTTTCAGGTGATACATTATGGACAAGAACCTATGAAGGCAAGCCATGTAGTGCTGGATATTCAGTACAGCAAACAAATGATGGAGGCTATATTGTTGTCGGAAAAACGGAAAATTGTTTAATGGATAGTACAATGACAGAGATTTATTTAATAAAGACTAATCCTCTGGGGGACACAGTATGGACGAAAAGCTATGGATATTTAGATCATGATTATCCTCATTTAGGATATCCGCAACAATTAGGATATTCGGTACAACAAACTAAAGATGATGCTTATATTATTTCTGGAAGTTCTGAGACTTTAGGTGGTACTATTCTTTTAAAAACAGATATTAACGGAGATGTTTTATGGATTAAAAATTATGATGGAAATGTAGGATACTCTGTACTACAAACAAATGATAATGGCTATATTATTGTTGGTTACAAATATGATTCTAATGCTGATGTTTATTTAATTAAAACCGATGAATATGGAGATACCGTATGGACTAAAACTTTTGGTGGCCAATTTAATGATTTTGGATATTCTGTAGAACAGACAAATGATAATGGTTTTATAATTATTGGTGGCACTACAAGTTTTGGAGCAGGCGAAACTGATGTTTACTTGATTAAAACTAATGAAAATGGAGATGCACTATGGACTAAAACCTTTGGTGGACAATATAATGATTTTGGATATTCTGTGAAACAGACAAATGATAATGGTTTTATAATTGTTGGTGGTACTACAAGTTATGATGTAGGCGAAACTGATGTTTACTTGATTAAAACCAATGAAAATGGAGATACCTTATGGACTAAAACTTTTGGCGGACAATATAATGATCTTGGCCATTCTGTAAATCAGACAAATGACAATGGTTTTATAATTGTTGGTTGTACTAATAGTTATGGTGCAGGCGAAGAAGATATTTACTTGATGAAAACTGATGAAAATGGTAATATTATTACAGGTATCGAAGAGGCTACTATGCCTTATTATATTAACACAGGACAAGTTTTTCCAAATCCAACAAATGGCGATATGCGAATTGCAAACTTGCCTGATGAACAATTGTCAATAGAACTTTATGATTTTATGGGAAGAATTGTTAAAACTGGCAGCTCTTTTCGGAAAAACACAGTGTTATGGGACATAAGAAACTTAACAAATGGTATTTATATATTGAAAATTCATGATTTAAATAATTTACATATTTATTCTGAGAAAATCATTAAATATTAGCCTTAAATTTGTAGCAGAATCTCGACTTTTCATTGCCGACAGAAATATTAAATCAGAGCGAGCGATTATTTTACAAAAGCGAAGGGTTGATTAAAAGTCTAAAAACTATCCTCAATTATTTCTGTTAAAATTTCTGTAAGGGTTTTACCAATTGTTTGTATTTGTTTTGGCACAATACTTTCAGCACTCATTCCAGGAATAGAGTTTGCTTCTAAAAAATATGGAATTTTGTTTTTTATTATAAAGTCGATTCGAACAATTCCTTTACAGTTTAATAGGTCATAAATAAACGAAGAGTTTTCTTGCACAATTTTAGTTTCTTCGTCAGATATGCGAGCTGGGGTTATTTCATCGGTAAGCTTAGGGTCGTATTTGGCTTCTGTATCAAAGTAATCGTTTTTTGTGTCAATTTCGGTTACAGGTAAAACATAAGAGTTTTTAGAAGTTTTTAGAACTCCGCATGAGACTTCAATACCAGAAATAAATTCTTCGATGATAACTATCGTATCTTCTGTTTTTGCAAGATTTACAGCATCAATTAACTTATCTTTGTCATAAACTTTTGTAACCCCGTAACTTGAGCCAGCTGTATTTGGTTTAACAAAGCAAGGAAGTCCAAGATAATTGCAAATTTCATCAACCGAAAAAGACTCATCATTTTTTATTATTACAGATTTTGCTTGAGTAATATGTGTGTTAGCAAGTACTTTTTTACAAACGACTTTGTCGAAAGTTATTGCTGATGATATTGGCCCTGAAGCAGAGTAAGGGATGTTAATAATATCAAGCATAGACTGAACTTTTCCGTCTTCGCCTGGAGAGCCATGCAAACTTATATATGCAAAATCAAATTTTATTGTTTTATTATTGATGATGCACGAAAAATCATTAAGATCAACTTTACACTCATTATTATCTAACTTGCAATAAAATCCATCTTTACGCACCTCAACAAGATAAGAATTATAAAGTTTTCTGTCTAAGTTGCTAAGTATTTGATTTCCTGACTTTAAGCTTATCTCCCTTTCGGATGTGTAGCCTCCTGCTATTACTGCAATGTTTTTCATAATGAAAATTTATTACGTTTTTTTTCTGATTTTTAGTTTTTGTCCTATTCGCAAACTCGAAGGATCTGTAATCCCATTAAGTTTTAATATATCGTCGGATGAGATACCTTCATATTTAAGCGAAATTCCATAAGGGCTATCACCAGATTTTACTGTATAATATTCATAATTCGGGTCGATTGGTTCTTCTTTTGGTTTGTTGGTATCAGGATTTACTCCAATTGATCGTTGCTTTTCGTCAAAACTCTGGGAGTCCACAATTTTATATTTTGATGCGAGTGCTTCGGGAATATAAACTTTAAGTTTTTGCCCAACTCTTATCATATTGCCCGAAATTCCATTCCATGCTCTTAAATTTGCAGTTTCGACACCATACCACGAGGCAATAAGCCCAACCGCATCACCAGATTTTACTGTATAAAGGAGTTCAACAGTGCCTTCGGGTTGTGTTGCAATGGGGGCATAATCAATATATTTTTCGTCAGGAGTGTAATTGTATTTTTCGGGTCTAAAAAAGACAGTATCCATAAAATTGTAAATAGAATCTTCTAATTCCATAAATTTGCTGATGTATTGTCTTCGCATACGCAGTGGATATTCTTTTACTTTGGCAGGGATAATGTCGAGTTTGTATTGTGGATTTAGCTCTCGTGTTTGACCAATATCAATTCCTAAAACTGAATCAAGTTGAGCAAAATGCAATTGTTTTTTAACCATTACCGTATCAACATCTTCGTAAAATGGAATGTATTCGGGCTTAAAATTATGTTCATCTGCGTAATTAAAAAGATATACGATTGCAATAAAGCCAGGCACATAATTTCGAGTTTCGTTTGGAAGATATGGATATAATTCCCAATAATTTGTTTTCCCGCCCGAGCGTCTTATAGCGTTATTTATTGTTCCAGGACCTGCATTATAAGCTGCAAGTGCAAGTGTCCAGCTATTGTAGGTTTCGTAGAGGCTTTTTAAATATCTGCAAGCTGCATCTGTTGATTTTTCGGGGTCGCTACGTTCGTCAACGTAAGAGTTTATCTCTAAGCCCATTCCTTTGCCAGTTTTATACATAAATTGCCATAAACCTGTTGCACCAGCTCGAGATTTAGCAAGAGGATTAAGAGCAGATTCGACAATTGCAAGATATTTTAATTCTAACGGGATATTGTAGGCATCAAGTTTTTCTTCAAACATTGGGAAGTATTGATGCGATAATCCTAAAAACTTTGGAGCTATCCAACGTCCATTTTTTATGTAGCGGTCTAGATATCTTTGTACATTTTTGTTGTAAGCAACATCTATTGGGGTAACCAAGTTGTTTACTCGAATTTCAAAAATTGAATCAGAAATGTCTGTATCAAAGGTAAAGCGGTCTTCGGGATTTAAGAAGTTTATTGTGTCTCTACCAGTATAATAAAACCAGTCCATTAGGAGGCTGTCGAGATGGTCGCACATAGCGTATCCGTCATTTTTTCGCATTACAATTGAATCGTTATCTGCAACAATATTTGTGTTTACGATTACATTTGTAAGCAGAATTATAATGATGTATTTTTTCATATTTAGAATTTGATTGTACAACCAATACCGAGCATTGGCGTTTGAGTGTAAAAATTATTTATTGGTTGTGGTAAAATCCTTAAACTAAGGTCATCAGTAATATCAAAATCAAACAAATTGGCATCAACATTAGCATCAACAATTTGAATAGCATAAAAAACTACTGTCCCGATTATGCAAAGGTCTCTATTTTTGCGATAATTGTCCATGTAGTTTAGTATTGCTTGGTCATTATATATTTGCGATCCATTTATTGTAAATTCGTCTTCTTGCCCGTCTAAGCGTTGCAATAAAGCCGTTTTGTATCGGTTAAACTCTTGTTGGTTTTGTAGTGCTAAATATGAAAAAGTACCCATACCTGCATAAACGATTGGTATTTTCCAGTATTTTTTATTGTAGAACTGTCCGAGACCTGGCAAAATTGCAGAATATATTGTTGCTTTTCGAGGCGAGTGAACTCGCTCCGGTTCTTTTTGTACTTTTTGTGCCGGACATGCTTGCCAAACAAATGTTAATATTGTTAGGATAATGGCTATTTTTGAGCTTATTTTCAAATCCTATGTATTTAGTTTATCAAGAATTGCAATTATTCTTTCTAATTCGCCATCATTTTTGAATGGGATTGTAATTTTTCCGCTACCTTTTGCATTTCGTTTTAATGCAATGTCTGTGGCAAAAAAGTTTGAAAGATGTTTTTGCAGTTGTTCATAATCTTCGGCAGTTGCTGGAACAGTCTTTTTTTCTGTTTCTATCTTATTTTTGGTTTCGTTGTTAAGTTCTCTGATTATATCTTCAACTCTTCTTACTGAGAAATCGTATTTTAATATTTGATCATAAATCATCAATTGAGTTTCTTCTTCTTTAATTGAGATTAATGCTCGTGCGTGTCCCATTGAGATTTTTTCTTCTTTTATTCCTAATTGAACTTTGGCGGGTAGATTAAGAAGACGTGTGTAATTAGAAATTGTTGAGCGTTTTTTGCCAATACGCTGACTTAGGGCTTCTTGCGTTAGTTTGCACTCTTCCATTAATCGTTGATAGCTAATTGCCACTTCGATTGCGTTAAGGTCTTCGCGTTGGATGTTCTCAACTAAAGCCATTTCTAGCATACCCTGATCATCTGCAATTCTTACATAAGCAGGAATCTTTTTAAGTCCAGCAAGTTTTGATGCACGTAATCTACGTTCGCCCGAAATAAGTTGAAATTTCCCTGATTCAACATATCTTACTGTAATGGGTTGAATCACACCAAGTTCTTTTATCGAATCTGCAAGTTCTTGCAAAGCTTCTTCATCAAAACTCGACCTCGGTTGAAACGGGTTTGCTTCTATTAAATCTATTTGTATTTCGTTTGCCTCACGTTGTCTGTCGTTGTTAGAACCAGAATTGGTATCTATAAGGGCATCTAAACCTCTTCCCAAAGCATTTTTCTTAGCCATATTATTTTATTACTTTTTCTTTTTCGTTAATTTTAGTCATATTATTTCTTTGCAGGAATTCTCGAGCAAGGTTTAGATAATTTTCTGCTCCTTTGGAGGCTACATCATAATCGAAAATTGTTTGTCCAAAGCTAGGAGCTTCGCCAAGTTTAACGTTACGATGTATTACTGTTTGGAAAACCATAGTATCGAAATGTTTTTTTACTTCGTCCAATATCTGGTCGGAGAGGCGTAAACGAGAATCGTACATAGTCATTACAAATCCTTCGATGTCTAATTCTGGATTTAGGTGTCCTTGTACTATTCGTATTGTATTTAGTAGTTTACCAAGTCCTTCGAGAGCAAAATATTCGCATTGTACAGGAATCAACACAGAGTCGGAAGCAGTAAGTGCGTTTATGACAATCAGTCCTAAAGAAGGCGAACAGTCTATTAGGATAAAATCATATTTATCTTTTACTTTTTCGAGAACATATTTTAGTACCTTCTCTCTGTTTGGTAATTCAAGCATTTCTATTTCTGCACCAACTAAATCTATATGACTGGGTAGCAAGTCTAGGTTTTCCATGCTTGAACTTAGAATAACATTCTCTGGATCTTCGTCCCGAATAAGTGTTTCGTACAATCCTGTTCTGATATTTCTAACATCAAATCCTAGTCCCGAAGTTGCATTTGCCTGAGGATCCGCATCCACTACTAATACTTTTTTCTCTAAAACAGCAAGACTTGCAGCTAGATTAATTGCTGTTGTTGTTTTTCCAACTCCACCTTTCTGATTAGCTAATGTAATGATTTTACCCATTTTTCCTTTGTTTTAATTTGAGCCCAAATTTACATTAATTAAAGCAATTATTGTAAAATGGTATATTGTACTTTTTAACATTATTAACAATTTTTTTTATTGCAATTTTATATGCTTGTATATCAAGAGATTGCAAATGTTAATTGTTGATATTTTCTAAATAATATATAATGTCCGCAATTGTATTAATGTCTTGAGGAAGGTCGTACCCGTGTTGCCTTTCAACGAAATCGTATAGTTTTGCTCTATTATATACATTGTCTTTATTATCGGTTTTAACTTTAAGAATACTGTCATTATAAACGAGAAAATAGCCTTTAAAGTATGAACCACTAGTTTTGCAGGCACAAGTTTTTGCCTGATATTTTGTTTCTGCCAGCATTATTGAGTGTCCTGCGAGTCTGTGTCCAAAACTATACGACTCCATTCCATAAGTATCTTCATCAAAATGCAATCTCATATATGTGAAATTTGTTGCCTCAACAAGTTTAATTTCTTCAGGTATTAGTATCTCGGTTTTTGAGTTTAATTTTTCTTTGGCTTTAATAAAGTTATAGTATGAGTGCTTACTGGCTTTAACAAACATTTCTTTTTCGAAGTCGTCATAAAAAACGATTCGAGCTTTTTTCCATTTTTTTTCGGAAACGCATGAAAAAAACATCAAAATTGCCGATAGCAGGATTATGATTTTATTTTTTTGCACTTTTAGTTAAATCTTTTTTAATTTGAAGCATTTTAAGTGCTGCAACCGTGGCTTCGATACCTTTATTTCCGTGTTTACCTCCAGCACGGTCGAGAGCTTGTTGTTGATTGTCAGTTGTTAATATTCCAAAAGCCACAGGAACTCCTGTTTCTAAGTTTACGTTCATTATTCCTTGAGTAATTCCCGAGCATACATAATCGAAATGACGTGTTTCGCCTTGTATAACACATCCTAAGCAAATAACAGCATCTACTTTCGCAATTTGAATCATATATTGAGCTGCTTGAGCAAGTTCAAAGCTGCCTGGTACTGATTTTAATAAAATATTTTGGTCGGTAAATCCATATTTGTTCAATGTGTCTATTGCAGCTTCTGCTAAGTTTGCGGTTATTTCTTGATTCCATTCAGAAACTGCAATTCCGATTTTAAAATTAGTATTTGCTGTTTGTTTTGCAATTCCTGTTTCGGAGTAAATCGATAAGTTCTTTAGTTCGCTTGCCATATTCTTATAAAAAAATGGGGCTTTGAAGCCCCTATTATGAAAAAAGTATTTTTGTTAAAGTTTCATTTCACAACGTTTCATGTATTTTTCGGCTTCTCGTTGCTGAGGAGTTTCAAAATAATCGGTCTCAATACGTTTATAGATATTTAAAGCTTCCTGATAATTTTCCATTAATTCATAGGTTTGTCCAGCTTTCATAAGAAATATTGGGCTAAGGAATTCATTATCGGCACGTTTAGCTGCATCAAGATAATTTTTTAGTGCTTTGTCGATGTCGCCAAGTTCCATATAAGCATCACCCATTAAATTAACTGCCATGGCACCAACCATTGGGTCTTTGCTTTTAAAACGTTTAAAGTTGTCTATTGCAGCTTCAAAATCGCCAGTACGCATATAACAAACGCCAGCATAGTATTTAGCAGCATTTCCCATTGGGGTTCTGCCATAATCATCTATAATGTCGATGAACCCAGGATAAGCACCATCGCCATTTAGGGCAAGATTAAATGAGTCTTGCTCAAAATAAAATTCTGCCTTGTAAGATTCTGACCACGCCTCCTGAATACGGGGTTCACGGATAAATTTAAAATAGCTAATCACTAATAATACTATAATTAGAATTGCAGCTAAGCCATACATAAAGGCCTTTTGATTAGTTTCAATGAAATTTTCTGCACGGCTTAGTGCTGATTCCACAGACTTAAACCCATCATCTCCCTGAGTGTTTTTCTTCTTTTTTGCCATTTTTACTTAAATTAATTTCATTTTTTAAGGCTGCAAATTTAATCTATTTAATCGAATTATTAAAAAACTGAGTAAGATTTTTTTAATTTTTAAAGTTTTTTAGTGTTTATAAACCTTTTAGTAGAACTTTTTATTGACACTGTTTTTAATATTAACTTGATTAAGTGCTTGTTTGGTGTTCGTTAACGTTTTTTTATAATCTTGTGAAAAAATATCTCAATAAAGCTTTTTTATATCTTTTTTTATCAAAAATAGTGAATTATTCGTACTTAATAATCATAAATGATGCTGTGCAACATGTTTACTGTTTTTTTTTATCAACAATATGCAACAAAAGTTTTACCACTAAAAGCGTTTTGTTATTTTTGTAAAAAATAAGTAAGTAAGATGGATGATTTTATTGTATCGGCTCGAAAATACCGCCCCGACAATTTTGTTTCGGTTGTTGGACAGGATTCTATTACCAAAACTTTAAAGAACTCAATAAAGACAAATCAGCTTGCACAGGCCTATTTGTTTTGTGGTCCCAGAGGAGTTGGTAAAACTACTTGTGCACGAATATTTGCTAAAACTATAAATTGTAGCAATGTAAACTCAGAGTTTGAGGCGTGTAACGAATGCGAGTCTTGTGTGGCATTTAACAAATTACGTTCGCTAAATATTCACGAGCTTGATGCTGCATCAAATAATTCTGTTGATGATATTCGGAACCTTATCGATCAAGTACGCATACCTCCACAACTTGGGTCTTATTCGGTTTATATTATTGATGAGGTTCACATGCTCTCAAGTGCAGCTTTTAATGCTTTTCTAAAAACGCTTGAAGAACCTCCAAAACACGTTGTGTTTATTCTTGCAACTACCGAAAAACATAAAATTATACCAACAATCCTTTCAAGATGTCAGATTTTTGATTTTAACAGAATTGGGGTTGATGATATTAGAGAAAGACTTGAGTTTGTTGCTCAAAAAGAAAACATTAGTGCGGAACATGATGCTTTGCAAATTATCGCCCAAAAAGCCGATGGTGCTATGCGTGATGCTTTGTCAATATTCGACCAAATAGTTAGTTTTAGTGGTAAAGATATTACTTACCAAAATACAATTAAGAATCTGAATGTTCTTGATTATGAGATATATTTTGATATTACAAATGCTTTTCTTACCGCAAATTACTCTCAAAGTTTGTTGATATTTGACGATGTGATTAGAAAAGGTTTTGAGGCAAATTATTTTATAACTGGTTTAGCATCGCATTTTAGAGACTTGCTAATTTGTAAAGACCCAGGAACCGTTGAACTACTTGAAGTTGGTAAAAAAATTAAAGAGAAATATTTAGAACATGCTCAAAAATGTTCGGTCTCTTTTTTATTTCAGGCTATTGCTATTGCTAATAAGGCTGATTTGAATTATAAGGCAAGTCAAAATAAGAGATTGTTGGTTGAGTTGGCTCTTCTGAGTATTTGTAATATTGAGAACGAGGCGTTGATAAGTAATGTTGGGGCTGAAAAGCCTGTTGAAAACAAAAAAACTGAGCAGAAACCTGAAGTAAAACCTGAGCAGAAATCTGAGGTAATACCTGTTGTTAAAGAAGAAGCCGTTTCACAAAAAATAGTAACAAGCGAGGATACAACTACTCAAATGGCAGCTCCAGTTGAGCCTGTGGCAGAAAAGCCAGTGGGAGAGGAACTTATAAATATAAAAGCGGTAAATACGCAATCAGAAAGAGCTACTGTGCAAAAATCTGTTTCCGAAAATAAGCCTTCATATATAGGAGTCTCGATAAAAGATATTACTAAGTCCACCGAAAAAACAATTGAAACAGACAGTAGCGGTGAGCCAGTAATTAATTATGAGCATCTTGGTACTGACGATTATGATGAAGAGAAACTTCAGTATGTTTGGGAAAAATATGCTGAATCAAAAAGCGATGATCCACGATTAAACTCATTTCTTAAAACTCATGCTCCTGTAAAAGACGCTGACAATCAATACTCGATAACTGTGGAGAATAATCAAATCAAAGCAAAATTAGAGGCTGAATTGATGGATACCTTAAAGTTTTTGAAAACAGAATTAAATAATAGCGAATTTGAATTGAGCTACAAAGTTGGCACTACAGAGCAAGAGAAAACTTTTAAATCAGATCAGGAAAAACTAGAAGATATGATTAAACAAAATCCCGAAATTAAAAATCTTCGTGATCAGTTAAATCTTGATTTTGAGTAAATAAGTCAGGCTTTCAGCTTTTTTAGATATGCTCTTATAAAGCAGCTTTTTTAATTGCTTTTTTCCAGCCGTTATATTTAAAGTTTCTTTCTTTATCTGACATTTTTGGGATAAATGTTTTATCTATTTTACGTTTGGATTTTAATTCGTCCATAGAGTAAATATTAGCACCAATTGCGGCAAGAAAGGCAGCACCAAGGGCCGTTGACTCGATAAAATCAGGCCGTGTAACATCAATATTTAGAATGTCGGCTTGAAATTGGAGTAGAAAATTATTTTCGGAGGCTCCACCATCTACATTTAGGTTTTTAATTGAGATTTCCGCATCTTTTTCCATAGCATTTAGCACATCTTTAGTCTGGAAAGCCATAGCCTCTAGGCTTGCTCTAACTATGTGTCTGTAATCGGCACCTCCTGTAAGTCCGCAAATTGTTCCGCGAGCATTCATATTCCAGTATGGAGCACCTAAACCCGCAAAAGCTGGAACAACATATACGCCAGCAGTATCTTTAACACTATAAGCTATTTTTTCGGTTTCTTGAGCAGTTTCAATTATTTTTAATTTGTCGCGTAACCATTGTATTGCTGCACCTGCAATAAACACGCTGCCCTCTATCGCATAAACGAGTTTTCCGTTTAAACCCCATGCAATTGTTGTTATGAGACCCGATTCGCTTTTTACCGCTTTTTCGCCTGTATTCATAAGCATAAAACAACCTGTACCGTACGTGTTTTTTACACTTCCTTGTTCGAAACAAGTTTGTCCAAATAATGCAGCCTGCTGATCACCAGCTATTCCCGATAACAGTATTTTATTTTTACCCAAAATTCCCTCGCTTATAAACCCGTAGTTTTCGGCAGAGTTCTTTACTTGTGGGAGAATGTTTTCGGGAATATCAAAATAATCTAAGATTTTTTTATCCCAACATTTGTCATTTATATTATATAGCATTGTTCGGGAAGCGTTTGAGTAGTCGCTTATATGCAAAGCACCATTACTCAAATTCCAAATTAACCACGTATCAATTGTTCCGAATAAAATTTCGTTATTAATTGCTTTTTGTTTTAATCCTGGTACGTTTTCGAGTATCCATTTAATTTTAGTAGCAGAAAAATAGGGGTCAACAATTAATCCGGTTGCTTCTTTAATATAATTCGAGATTTCTTTTTGTTTAATACTTTTGCAAAACTCCGATGTTCTTTTATCTTGCCAAACAATAGCATTGTAAACGGGTTTCCCAGTTTTTTTATCCCAAATAACCGTAGTTTCTCTTTGATTAGTAATTCCAGTGGTTAAAATATCGCTGCTTTCTATACCAAGGCGAGATAGTAATTTTCTGGCGACAAAGATTTGAGTTTCTCTTATTTCGGTTGCGTCTTGCTCTACCCAACCAGGTTTTGGGAATAATTGACTAGTTTCGGATTGTTCTTTACCTATTACATTAAATTCTTTATCGAACAAAATTGCACGTGAACTTGTCGTACCTTGATCGAGAGCAAGAATGTATTTATTTGTCATTTAGAATTATTTTATTTATCCAGTCGAGAATGTCTTGATAAACTTCTTCCTTATTTATTTCGTTTATAATCTCGTGTCGAGCATCTTTATAAAGTTTGTACTCAAGGTTTTTTATATTTGCCGATTTGTAAAAGTCAACAGCTTTTAAAACGCCTTTGCCGTAATCTCCAACGGGGTCAGCATCGCCTGATAAAAATATTATTGGGACTTCTCTGTTGATTGTTTTTGCATATTTGAGTTTATTCATATTGATTAGTCCAGCAAAAAACGATCTGTAAAATGAACATGAAAATACGCCTCCACAAAATGGATCTTTTATGTACTCATCAACAGCTTTTTGATCTCGCGATAACCATTGGAAAGGAGTTTCAAAGTCTTTATTAAAACTTCCAAAAGACATTTTGTCTAACAGTTTAGATTTTTTATTGACACCTCCAAAAAAGCATTGAAGACATGCAATCCAATATCCAATTTTTAAAATAAAAGTAGGGTTTGTTGCAGTTCCAGTTAAAATTACGCCTTTTAGTCCGATACTGTATGTTGTGATGAAAGTACGAATTAAAAAAGAACCCATGCTGTGTCCTAAAATAAATACGGGAACGCCTGGGAAATTTTTTGCACTTATATCATTTAGTATTTTTATGTCGTCAACAATAGAACACCATGTTTTTTTGTCGGGCCAAACTCCGTATTGGTCTGTATCTTTCACATTTCTACCATGTCCTCTATGATCAGATGCGTAAACTGCCGCACCATGTTTGACAAGAAACTCAGCAAAATGTGAATAGCGCTCTGAGTGTTCTGCCATGCCATGTGCAATTTGGACAATAAATTTCACATCGCCTTTTGTGGGTAAAAATTCGTTGTAAAAAATAGTTTGTCCGTCAGTAGCTCTGAACCAGTTTTCAATTGTTTTCATAGAAATGTGTAAATGATACTTGCAAATTTATAAATTTATTTCGAATAATTCATAAAAACTTTTCAACTCATACTGTTTTGCAACAGTTTTCATTTCTGTCCAAAGAGCATCATTGATAGGTACTCCATTTTTAGAGCGTTCAACTAAGCTTATGTATTCTTTTTCGCCAGCAGTATAAATTCTTTCTTGACCTGGCATTTTCTGTGAATTGCGTAAATCTCTTAATATATCGCCTGTAATTTTCTGGAATTTAGATAAATCGATAAAGTTTTCAATATTTATTGCGATAAAGAAATGACCTAATCGATACGGGACTTTTTGGCCATTTTCAATTCCCAAAAGAGCTTTCATAAAACCTCCGCCTTGTAATGCTGCCGATAATATTTCGACAACAGTTGCATATCCATAACCTTTATATCCTCCTGTGTCTTCGCCAATACCTCCAAGTGGTGTAAGAGCTGCATTCCCTGCTACTAAGTCTTTTAAAACCTCTTCGGCATTTGTTTTGGAGTTTCCATTTTTATCAATTACCCAGCCTTTAGGAAGTTCTTTGCCATTTTTTGCATAATATTCAAATTTTCCTCTTTGGCTAACCGATGTCGCACAATCTAAGAAGAAAGGAAATTCTTCATCACTTGGCATAACAAAAGTTAATGGGTTTGTTCCAAGCATATTTTCAACTCCAAATGTAGGAGCAATCGATGGACGTGCATTTGTGCCAGTTATTCCTATCATTCCAGCTTCTGCTGCCATAAGTCCATAATAACCTGCAATTCCGTAGTGAGAACTATTTTTCACAGCAACCATTCCCATTCCGTAAGTTTTGGCTTTATCAATACACATTTGCATTGCATGTTTAGATACAACATGTCCCATACCATTATTTGCATTTAAAACTGCTGTAGTAAAGCTTTCACGTTCAATATCTATTTTGGTTTCGGGATTTAGGATACCATCTTTTATGCGATCAAGATATATTGGCTTTAAACGGTTTATACCATGTGAATCTATGCCTAATTTGTCGGCTTCTAATAATACTTCTGCAATAATTGCTGCATCATCAACTGGGACACCTGCTGCCAAAAGGGCTTCTTTAGAGAAGTTAAAAAGTGTGTCAAAATTTAGATATTTCATATTTTTATTTATTTGCTAACAAAGGTAAGATTTTTTTTTGAGATTTTTGAATTGCCAATTTGTTTTTTTGTTTTTCAGTTCTTTGTTGGATTGCGATGCACCGCAATGTACTTGGTGCATCGTAGTAGAACAAAGAACAAAATCTAGTCTAATAACACTAATTGCATATTACAAGCGGGCAAGCCTCTCTTCATGAAACCAAAGGGTGCGGGGAAAGGAAAATTATAAAAACTATACCGAAATCTGTTAATAATTTTGCAGCTTTTTGTTCTACTATTTATTTTTTAAAAGTAAGAACACAATCTAGTGTTAATAACACTAATAGTCTATCACAAGCGGGCAAGCCTCCCTTCAGGGAACCAAAGGGTGCGGGAAAGGAAAACTAGCAACACACTTGAATTACAAATAAGTCCAAGCGAACTGGAGAATTGTCATTTATCTTCCTTATTTGCATTTGCTTTCAGCCACTCCTCTTTATATTTTTCTGGAACATCATTAACAGATGGATACAAAAATTTATCGGTATAAGCACCTGGAACATCTTTTAGTCTTAAATCTTCGTAACCTTTCCTTTTTGCAACTACACGAAAATCGAATTCGGTATCATTTTGAGCATCTGGAGCATGAACAATAAAACTGTCATCTTTTTTCTCAACCCACCAATTTCCCATTGGTCCATTAGGTGTAATGAATACTTTTATTGCATGTTGAGAGTTAATTGTAACAGTCATTAAATAGTCTGATTTGATATTAACAACAGATTTTCCATTCGATATTACACCACTCCCAAAATCCTCGAACCAATTTTCTGGTGATTCTTGACAGTATAATTCTTTAGGTCCATCTTCTGTTTTTACTGTTGCTGCCTTAGTGCCAGTACATGTAAGATTACCACTAGCATAAACACCATAATTGTCGGATCCAGCCGGAGCTTCACCGTACACACCACAACCGAATTGTGCGCCACCTCCAATACAACCTTTAACACCAAAGAGTTCTGCTTCATTTCCTAAGCGATTTGCTTC
>CAYNKH010000020.1:15211-27541 GCA_964397745.1 uncultured Bacteroidales bacterium
TGCTTCACCATAAATTGCTGTGTGGTCACTATTAGCAGTAACATGCAATTTATAAGTAGGAGAAGCTGTTCCAATACCAACTTTTCCATTAACATATAAACCATCACTAGGTGGTATTGAATCGGCTCCGATGCTTGTTCCACCATTACCCATAACAAGAAATCTCGTGTATTTTTCGGTATAACCAGTAGTACCAACTCTAACACTAAGTAATTGGTCGGATGATAAAGTTCCACCATCAATTTGTAAATTTGTATTGGGAGCGTCTGTTCCAATCCCTAATCTTCCATTTGAATTATCCCAATATAAATTAGCGTTTGACCCAAGAGTACTTGTGCCAGTCCAAAAAGCGACACGTGTTGAAGTACCAGAGCCATCAACAAAACCAAGATCATTGCCAGTAGCAAGTCTTTCCCAAACTGGACTCGCAGGTGTGCCTGAATTGTAATAATAACCAGGGGTATTGCTAGTTTGGAAGATAATCAAACCTGTTGCTGGTGTTGTAATCAAATTCCTTTGAATTAGGGTCATCCTTGGTATTAGCATTCCTGATGTAGTAGATTTTACATCTAACATTGCTGATCCGTTAGCAGATGATCCGTCAGCATTGATGGCTACACCTTGAGCGTTAAGCGTAAATGGGCATAAGCCTAAAATAAATAATACGCAAGTAATAAATAATAGTTTGTTTTGTAACATAAGTTTATATTGTTTTGTATGGTTTTCGCAAGAAAAACGTTAAATACTCAGATATTTGTGGTTTTGTAATGAACACCATGTTGCTTAAAATCAAAGTGAAAAGTAAATGTGAATAACTTTCATATAAAGACAAAGACATTGTTTTTATTATATTTTAAAAAAAAAACTGTAAAAATTATTACAAGAATTTGTTTTGGGTTTAGAATTTAAGCGAGCTGCACTGCGTTAAAATACTAGTGGCTTGTCGAACTTAAGTTTGTTGTTTTACAATCTCTTACGGTTGAAATGTCTTGCAACCTCCAAACATTGGTCATTTGTGTCCCTGACGTAGAAAAGGCAAAAAACCTGTTGAACTAAATTATTAATCCCAAAAATAAATGCAACAATATTTTAATTAGTAATTATTTGTTCATAATTTAGCCCACTTAATAATTACAATAATTATAAGCATTGAAAAAAAAGGAATTAAATAAGAACACTAGCCTAAGAACACAGGTCTTACTTTCAGCAGCAATTATTTTAGTAACAGGTATTATTATTTATTCAAATTCTTTTGACTGTTCTTTTCATTTTGATGATTATGATCATATTGTTGATAATCCAAAAGTGCATGATATAAATGATGTTGAGGCTTGGTGGCATTATAGTAAACATAGACCACTAAGTATGATGACATTTGTGATTAATTACCATTTTCATCAGGCAGATGTTTATTATTATCATGTTGTAAATTTATCAATACATATAATAAATTCTTTACTAGTCTTTTGGTTAGTGTATTTGCTCTTGTCCACTCCAGTTACAGAATCATATAAACTAAGTAAAAATAAACTCTTGTTTTCTTTTACTGTAGCAATGTTTTTTGTGTCGCATCCTTTGGCAACGCAGTCAGTTACATATATAATACAAAGACAGGCGGCAATGGCAAGTTTGTTTTATCTATTAGCACTGTGTATTTATTTGTATTTAAGAATCAATAACAAAACACTAATTCAGAATATTTTAGGATATTCTCTTGTTTTTATTTCGTTTGTTATTGCTGTATTATCTAAGGAAAATGCCTATACCTTACCAGTAATTATTGTTTTGCTTGAGATTTTCTTTTTTAGAAAAGAACGGTTTGTTACATTATTTAAGAATTATAAAACATATTTAGTTTTAGGAAGTTTGTTAGTAGCTTTTGTTGTTGTGTTTAATCGATTTGGTCTTGCTATATTTAATTCAATTCCGCCAAGTGCAGCTTCTGGTACAAGTGTAGAAATAACTCCAATAAATTATTTGCTTACTCAATTTAGTGTAATAGCAAAATACATTTTAATGTTATTTGTTCCGATAGGTCAAAATTTGGACCACTCTTATCCTGTTTCTTTGAGTTTTTTTGAGCCTTTAACGATTTTGAGTTTTGTATTTCTTAGTTTGATTTTAGCATTCTCAATTTTTATTTTTAAAAAGAATAGACTTATTTCTTTTGCAATAATATGGTTTTTTGTGACTTTATCAATTGAGTCAAGTATTGTCCCAATAAATGATGTTATTTTTGAGCATCGTACATATTTGCCATCGGTTGGTTTTTTTATAGCTGTTTTGGCAGGTTTATATGCTCTGTTATGGGATAAAAACAGAAAGATTTTGCTGGTATTTTCATTTTTACCAATTCTAATATTTTCGTATATGACATATCAGCGGAATAAAGTTTGGAAAACAGATTTTAGTTTATGGTCTGATGTTATTAAGAAATCACCTGAAAAACCGAGAGCATATCTTAATCGAGGAATGGTCTATAATAGTGTAGGAGAATTGGAACTAGCGTTTGCAGATTATTCAAAAGCTAGAGAATTAGATTCAACATTTTCTGAAGCATGGCTAAATTGCGGAACAATCTATGGCAGTTGGGATAAAAATGATTCTGCTTTAATTTGTTTTAGTCGTGCCGTTCAAATAAATCCAAATTTTAAACTTGCAAGGTGGAATAGGGGCGTAATTCATGGTTTACTTGGTAATTGGGAAAAAGCTATACTTGATTATGATAAAGTAATAGAATTAGATAAGACATTTGCTAATGTGTTTTATAATAGAGGAGTTGCTTTTTCTAACTTATCTAAATGGGATATGGCACTAAAGGATTTTTTGAAAACAGTTGAGTTGAACCCTCAATATCCTAATGCTTATTTTAATTGTGCAGTTGCTTATGATAATTTGGGAGATATGATTCTTGCCGAAGAATATTATACAAAAGCAATTTTATCAAACCCAAATGATATAAAAATTTATTTTGGTAGAGCTGTTGCTAGAATGCATAATCAAAAATGGCAAGAAGCTTTACAAGATTTTACTTTCGTATTGCAGAAAAATCCTAATTATCCAAATGCTAAAACGTATTATAATTTGGTAATATCACAAATAGAGCAGAAATAAATAGTTTACAAATAATGTTTTATTTTTACTAAGTTTGTACTATAATAAATTAATATGAAACAAAACACGTCTTTAACAATAGTAATGCCAGCTTATAATGAAAAAGCTAATTTGGTTTTAGTCGTTCCAAAGCTGTTGGAAAAATGTAAAAAGATGGGCTGGAAGCTTATTCTTGTTAATGACGGATCTGATGATGGGACTTTAGAAGTCATGGAAAAGCTTGCAGAAGATGATGTGTTTACCATTGTTAGTAATAAAATCAATAGAGGCTACGGTGCAGCAATTAAAACTGGAATAGAGATTTGTTCAACAGAGTATCTTATAACAGTTGACGCTGACGGACAACACCGAATTAAGGATATAGAAAAACTTTACAATAAAATGTTGGAAACCGATGCAGATTTAATTGTTGGATCGAGAAAAGGAAATGAAAATAGTGGAAATTTTAAGAAATTGGGTAAATGGTTTATACGAATGTTGGCCAAAGCCTTAATGCCTGTGCCTATCCATGACCTAAACTCTGGAATGAAAATATATAGAACAAGCTTGGCAAAACAATACATTGGATTAACGCCTGATACAATGGCTTTTAGCGAAATAATTACATTGATTTTTATTAGTTATAGACATTATGTGATTGAAGAGCCAATTGTTGTTGAAGAACGAATTAGTGGGAAAAGTAAAATACGTTTACAAACAGCTTTTCAAACTTTTATGGAAATAATAAATATTGTTATTCTATTTAACCCAGCAAAGATTTTTCTGCCGATTTCTTTAATTTGTATTATTATAGGACTATTGATTGGAATTCCAATAGTTGTTGCTGGCAATGGGGTCTCAACCGGAAGTTTATTGGCAATTTTTTCGGGAATATTATTTTTTCTCTTAGGTTTAATCGCAGAACAATTGTCTATGATACGAAAAAGTCGAAATAAGTGAGAAGCTTTCTAAGAAATATTGACAAGTATTGCGGTAAAATTAAGGTTTTTGTATTTTCATTATTCAAAAAATCACATAAAAAAGATTTAAAATTTAATCGGATTTTAATTATAAAATTTTGGGCTATTGGAGATTCGGTAATTAGTTTGTCGTTAATAAAAGCCCTGAAAGAAAAACACCCTGATTGTGAAGTTGATGTTTTGACAACCAAATCAGTTGAGGATGTTTATAAATGTGGAAATGCCGATAATATTATTAGAATTGATTCTTTTTTTACTATTTGCAAACTGCTGTTTTCATTTAATAAATATGATTTAACTTTAGACTGTGAACCTTATTTTAATATTAGTGCATTATTTTCTTTTTATTTAGGTAAACGAAGGATTGGCTTTTCAGATCAATATCGTTCACGTTTATACACAGATGTTGTAAAATTTAGAAAAGACCAGCACATGGTACAAAACTATCTTGATATGCTGCGTATAGTAGGAGTTGACTATCAAACAGATTCTTTAGTGAAACTTAATGTAAGTGATGATGTACGCTTTAAAGTTGATAATTATATTACAGAGAATTTTTCTGATAAAAAGATTGTAGGTTTTTGTACGGGAATTAGTGGTTCGGTAAAAAGTAGAATGTGGTTTGAAGATCGTTTTGCAAAACTTGCAGATAAAATCGTTCAAGAGCTTGATTATCAGGTTGCTTTTTTGGATAGTTTGAGTAATCAAGAAACAGTTGAGTTGATTAGAAGTATGATGAATGAGGACTCTATAAGTACCCTTGGAAAACTTAGTTTGAAAGAGGTGTTTTATTTTATTAGTAAATGTGATGTTTTTATTAGTAATGATACTGGCTTAATGCATATTGCAGCTGCTCAAGGATGTAAAACTATAGGCCTTTTTGGTCCAAATACTCCAGTTTTATGGGCACCATACGGAAAAAACAATGTGTCAATTTATAAAACAGATTTACTTCCAAGTATTCAAAATGATAAAGGCGTTTTTGAGGATCGAAATAGAGAAGAATATATGGGAGTAATAAGTGTTAATGATGTATTTGAGAAAGTAAAAACCCTTCAGAACTAATTTTTCCAATCTTTTCCTAAAAACACTTTTCTTTAATTTTTTTTAAAAATAAGCCCAGACTACCTGCAGCATAATCTATTCTGTAAAATAAATTGGTTATTGATGCTTTAAGTTTATAATAAAAAATTTGAAGGAAATTAAGTTGAAACAAATGACCATTTTCTTCAGAGCCAAATTTCTTTTCTATTTCAAGAATATTAGGAATCCTAAAATACGTTGAAAGATTATTTAATTTGCTTTTTTTTGGGTTTAAAAGTACCTTAATTTGCTTAATTACTTTTTGATCTGTTATTTTATCGTAATCTAAATATTTAATAATATCATTTATTTTCTTTAGTTTTTGACTTAAAGATAAATCAGGACTATACAATTCCTCATAAGTTAAATGAAAAAAATCAGTCTTGTTATTTTTTAAAAAAGTATAGTATTTGTTTACCTGATCTTTGTATAGTTTTAGAAACTTATCTGTTGAATCAAGACAGATAGGATCAAATTTTGTTTTGTGAATCTTATTTCTGTCTTTAAACCAAGCTTGAGTTTTACTTGAAATTTGATGTGATATTGTTTTTTGTAAATAATTCTTTCTCCATAGAAATATAATCTTATAGTTAGCTTTAAGCATGCCTTTATTATAAGTTTCATCTAATTGACTAGAAATATGCTTTATTCCAGTGCATTGTGAAAATATTTCTTCTAAAGTATTATTTAATGTTTGATCGTTTTTTACCTTATAATGGTATCCCCCACTTATTAGTGTTTTGTGTCTAAGAAAAGGCTCAAACGAGACACTAATATCTGGATGCAGGTCTAAAATATCACTTAAAGTACTGCTTCCTGTTCTTTGGAATGTAAATATTATAAAGTTTTTATTTGAATCATTTTTGTTCATCGATCAGTATGCTATTATATTTATTTTAATGGTTTTTGTTTATGATATCACAAATAATCTTCGCTGATTTTCCCCAAGTATATTCTTGCGATTTTTTTAGTCCTTTTGATATTAAATCAGTTCTAAGCTGTTCATCATTTACAATGTGGTTAATAGCATTATTAATTTCATCAAGATTATCAGGATTAACAAATAAGGCAGAGTCATTATAAATTTCCTTAAAAACAGGAATATCAGATAAAATTACTGGGCAACCAAACGACATCGCTTCAAGAGGAGGAATGCCAAATCCTTCGTAATAAGATAAGTAAATAAAAGCTGAAGCATTTTTATAAAGATTTGCCAACTGAGAATTGCTTACATATCCAATTGATTTTATTTTAACTTCATCATTTTCTTTAAAATTAAACATCGACGATTTTTTGCCAGCTAAAATAAGCTGTAAATCTTTGTTTTTATTTAGTGCAAATGCTTTAAAAATATTTACTATATTTTTGCGTGGATCAAGTGATGATACTGTTAAAATATATTTCCCTTTTTGAGTTGGTGTATTTTGCTCTTCGGGTTTAATTTCTTTTGAAACAGCATTGTGAACTATTACGAACTTATCATCTGGGAGTTTTAACCATTTTTGTATTTCAGATTTAGAAAACTCGCTTACAGTAATGATTTTATGCGATCTTTTTGCATAAATTGGTGTTATGATTCTGTAATATAAACTATAATACCATGCAAACCACTTTGGTTTTTTTTTAAATGAAACATCATGAATTGTGATAATTCTGTTTTTATAAAAAAGTGGACCAGGACTTCCAAAATTTAACAATAGTGGCTTTCTCTTTTTTAAAAGCAATATCAAAAGTTCTAAATGTTCCCATAAAACGCCATTGAAAATACCGAATTTTATAATTTTGCAATTTAGTTGATATTCAGGTCTTACTTTGCGAGGGGCAAGAACTATGATTTCTTCACCTGCATTTATCATGGCTTTACAAAGTTCGTAAGAAAAGCGCTGTATCCCAGTCATAGATTGTGTCAAAAAATGACCGTTAATGTATATGGGTTTTTTAGTTGCCATATTTTTTTATAATCCGGTTAAATGTTTTAAGGTTTTTCGGAAAGGTAAAAAAGCTAAATAAACATATCCATATTTAAGATATAATTTTGCGAAAACACTTAATCCTATTGATTTTTTATTAAAAATTAGCTTACGTCTGTTAATTGTTCGTAGTAAAAACTTTGGATCCCAATTGCCCGATTTATATAACTTATCTAATACGGAATCGTCTATATCACAATTCAAATAGTCTTTAAGTATTTTTAAATAAAACCATACTGCTAATTGACATTCGTATTGAATAGACTTTTTTATAATTGATTCTGAATTATAATTATAATTATCTATTTTAAAGTCAATAAGGTATTTCATAAAACCCTGGAACTCATATTCTTTACGAAATTTAGACATATTTAAAAAGAAATGGCAAGCATCCAAAATTATTTTGTCTTCAGGTACTAATATATGATTGTTTTCAGATATTTGAATTGTTTCAATATTAAATAATTCAGATTTGACTAATGGATTATTATTAAATAATTTAAAATGGACATCAATATAACTTCTATCCTGTCCATGATAATTTATACTTTTATCTTCCTGTAATTCTATCTTTTTAGTTCTATTTATTTTATTGGGATAGTCTATTTTGGCAATATCGCAGTAATAAAGCAGAAGTTTATATCTCTCTGAGCTGTTATTTTTATTACTTACAGCTTTTAATGATAGATCTTGTCTTTCGAATAAGTACTTATTGATAGTAAAGTGTTGTGCTAGAGCAAAGTCTTTATATTTAGAAATGTCTTTATTTAATTGGAAAGCAAGATTGATGTCCTCTGCTGGCATATTGATTTCAACACCGTCTGAAAAGTAATTTAAGTCCTGCATTTTATAATCAAAATCAATAGCTTGAGAACTATCTCTCAGTATATCAATATCACAGGAGTATCTAGTACCGTTTATATATTTGTTATTGATTCTTGAAATACTATCTTTTAAAAATATTTTACTTATAGGTATATTCTGTATTTTATTAATGTTTTCCAATAATAATTGGTCGTGTTCTAATATACTAATATAGCCTTGTTTTAAATATTCTAAATCTTCGCTTTTTAAGGTATTGTTATCTTTTAATTTGTGATAAAAAAGCCCATCTAAACTAGCGTCTTTTATTAAATCTATAAAACGTTTGGAGTTATATTTTGGAAGGCTTTTACTGTAAGGTTTATAAATATCACTATCTGAAAGAATTTCTAATATGAGATTAGCTTCCTTACTTTTATGCTTGATTTTTGTTTTGGGTATTTCAGAAGTTTCTTTGATTTCAAGAAAATTGTCGCAATATAGTTTTATAGACTTAGTATGTTTATCTCGTAATATTTTTTTATCTGGTAATAAAAGTTTTATAGCTAAAATATCAGAAAATGAAGATGCCTTTTTTAGTTGTTTTAAGTAATGCTTCTCAATGTTTAAGTTTAGATATTTTTTTGCTAAATATAGATAATAATAAACCTGATGCTGAACATTATAATGAATACTTAATTCAATAATTTTTTGAAAATCAACAGCTTTTTTAAGCAAATATAAAATGTCAACTACTCTTTCTAAAAATGCCAGAAAAGTTTTTAATCTGTTTGGTTGAGTATCATTATATTTTAAGTGTAAAAAAAAGTGATTTGCTTGAGTTATTAAGTCAAATTCAGGGGTAAGCATATTGTTTTCAACATATTTCCAATATTCTGCTTTTGGAATTTCAGAATTTGTTGAAACAGGAATGTGAATTTCTAAAAAAGACCCTTTATAATAATTAAAAGTTCTGTAATTATTATTTAATCCATCCACAATAAATTTTTTGTGATAAGGCAAATCGTCTTTTAGAATAATTTCATAAAACCCATCGTGATATAGATGTGGTTTGTAAATAAGTTGAAAATCTACCCCTTGTAATAAATAATCATTGTCTTTTAAATAATTGTGAAATTTAAAAATATCAGGTTTATTAATTAAAATATCTATATCTGTTGAATAACGACTCCCAGTGACATAGAAATCTTCATTTTTAAAAGCAGAGTCTCTGATAAATACTACCTGCTCTTTGTTTGTAGAACAGAAATTAAATAATTCGTCAAAGATTTTTTTATTTGCTAAATCTTGATTTACACCATAATCGTAATAGCTTTTTAATTCACGCTCCAACCAGGTTTCTTTAAATTCATCAAATTCTGAAAGACTTAAGTATGTAATTCCAGCCATGTTAATATTCTTCGAAAGCGATAAAAAACTCATATCTTTAAGAATGCTGTGAAGAAACAAGGGCTTTTTATCTGTTTTAAAAAAATACCGAGTTAGAGCAAGTATATAATTTAAGTTTCTTAATTGATGTTTTTTTTCTATTGTCTCCATTTCTTGTAATTATTGGAAAACAGAAATGATTTTTTTTATTTCTGTTGTAAATTTTTGTCTTGAAAAATTATTTGATTGAGCAATGCAGTTTTCTTTGAAACTTTCTGGATTTTGTATTTTGTTTATTCCTTCTATTATGCTATTTATATTTGGCTCAACAAGATATCCAGTTTTACCATGAATTACAGATTCCTTGTGTCCTCCTTCATTTACCGCTACAACTGGTTTGCCCGCAGCCATAGCTTCAATTATATTCATACCAAAATCTTCGTCTTTTGATGTGCTTATAAAAGCTTTACAGTTTGCATATAATTCATACTTTTCTTTATCAGAAACAAATGTTCTAAATTCGACATTATCTGGCTTTAATTCTTTCATCCTTTCGTAATAATTATCGAAACGATTTAATTTATCATAGCTTCCTACAATAATGAGTTTTTCATTTGGCAATTGTCTAAAAGTTTCTAGCTGTAGGTCAATTCTCTTATGAGCAATAAATCTATTTACTGATAACCAGTAGTCTCCAGTTGATTTATATTTTAAATTGTCGGTTTCAACAGGTGGATATATTAATAATGAATCTCGTCCAAGATATGTTAAAACTCTTCTTTGAGTGTTGTTAGAATTGCAAACTACAAATTTTGCTTTTTTAACACAAAATGTATTTAGAAACCTGTAAACTATTGCATATAAGTCAAATAATACTTTTTGATGATAAAAAGGTTTTGAATTTCTTATACTATCTTTCAAGTCCCATACTTCTCTAATAGGAGAATGAATATATAAGATATTTGGTTTGTTTCGGATAAGTGCCGACATAGCCCAATCTCCCGAAACTATGTATAAGTCATACTTGGGTAGTTTTTTGAACATAAACTTAAAGAATGCCTTTTGTAGCCTGTTACTTACATCTTTTGAGATTTTTCCAATACTTATTACTGGGATGTTGTAAAACCCCATTTTTTCGACAGCTTCTTTATCAAAATTTGTTGTAATTAAATCTGCTTTAAAATCTTCAACAAGTGTTAATGTAACTTTTTCGGCCCCTCCAATATTATCCATACATGGATGAATGATAGCTATTTTTAAATTTAATTTATTATAATTCATAATAACACGATTTTGCAGTTTTTTCTCTTGCGTTAGGACATGTTCTGCATAATGCAATACTTGCTTGATCTTTCTTTATGGCTTTTCTAAATTTTCTAAACTTCTTGTTATTCCATATTTGAGATAAAGTTTCTTCAAACACATTGCCCATTATGTAATCAGAGTTATTATCATGACAACAAGGAATTATATTCCCATTCGAACAAATAGTCATCATTTTTTGATTAAAAATAAATCCACAATTGTTATGTATATTTCCAGCCATAACATATTGCCCGTCTTTTAAATCATACGAACGCATGTTTATGTCATTTGGGAGATAATTATCTGCCATTTCTTTAAACTTATCAGGTTCAGTTTCAATATTAGCAGGAATTATTAAGTTTTTCTCATAGAATCCATCTACTCCTAAGTCTTTGGATGTTTTGCGAAGTGAATCTCTCTGATGCTCGTTCTGTTTCATCACAACAGTTTGAACTATTATTCTAACATTTTTGTTTTTACTTTTATTTCTTGCTTTTACAAGAAATTTAATATTATTAAGAACTTTTTCAAAATCTCCTCCAATTCTATAGAGATTGTAAGTGTTGTTTTGCACTCCATCAAGCGAAATGCTAATCAGACTAATTCCACTATTGATAATCTGTTGAGCATGATCTTCTCCTTTAATAAGAGTCCCATTTGTGCTTATGGAAACATTTATTCCAGCATCAGAACTGTATCTAGCCATGTCTAAAACTTCCTTATGCATAAATGGCTCTCCAAACAAATAGAGTGTTATATTATCAACTTTGTCTTTTGCCTGATCAATAATACTTTTATATTCTTTTAATGACATGTTTTTATTATCCCGATTTAAAGAATTTAAGCCAGTTGGGCAAAGAGGACAGTTAAGATTACACGTATTCGTAGGTTCAATAGTTAGGTTCTTTGGGAAATCTTCTTTTTTTATTTTTAAGAATGAGTAATTATTCTTCATCTGATATTGTTTTTTCTAGTGTCTAATATTGTTGAAATTGAAATAAATTACTACAAACATAATATTTTTTATTAAAAGTTATGTGCATTTTTTTGTTGTGAAAAATAAATCGTAATATCTTAAAACTATTTTTTGAAGTTACGTTTTATAATTTTTAGAAATATTAGTTTTTTTACAATAAGGATATATAAATTGTTTTCATTAAATAGTAACCTGTTAATGGGAATCCTTTTGTATATTTGATACGATAAACTATTCGGGAGATCACATTTTATATCTGCAAGACTTGTTATATTTAGTAAGTATAGATAATATTTAAGCTGTGTTGTTTTCTGGAATTTCATAGCTCGTTCTCTAAGTAGAGAAGAATCAATTTTGTTGTTTTTTATTAGAAATGCACCATCAATTAGATATTTAAGAAAACCTTGATAGGAGTAGTCTGACTTTTTGCGTTTTATATTGCCGAAAAAATGAGATGCGTTTAAAATTAGATTGTCAACGGGTGCAAGCTTGTTCTCCACAAGAATTAGTTCATTAGGATTAGCCATCCCTAGAGCAGGAATTTTTGTTTTTATATCTAAAAACTCTGATTCTTTTCGAAAAGCATAATTGATATTTTCTTTTTTAAAATTAGCTATCTCTTTAAAAAATATTTTGTCGTATTTATTGTATGATGTAATTGTTTTAGGAAATAATTTTAAATTAATTGTGCAAAGCATGTGTATGCGAGAGTTTAATTTTAAAAGTTGCGAAA
>CAYNKH010000021.1:0-21944 GCA_964397745.1 uncultured Bacteroidales bacterium
AGTTCTGACCGAAGGATATGACATTTTTAAAAATTCGTTAATTTTATCTATTTTCACCCATTTTACATCATCAATGTTTTCTTCGGTTTGCGGTTGCAATGGTTCATCTTTGTCGCTTTGGAATAAAAACCAAGTTACTTCTTTCAAAACCTGTTGTTCCCCAAGTGGGTATATGTAGTATGTTTTCGATAACGGTTTTATTAATTTTAGATTTTCAAAAAGTGCAAAAGTGCATTGGAAATTAAAACAATCACAATAAGTGGTGGTTTTTTTATAAACTAAACTCCACCTAGCATGGCGAATGCAAACAATTTGCAAATAAAGCTGTTTGCTTTTAGATTACAATAAACATTGATAAGCTTAAATTTAAGATTTTTGACATAAAAAACCAAAACATGCAAAACGAAAACATTTACAATATTGAAAAAATGCCAATAACCAAAGAAGAGGCACTAGAGTTTTCTGAACTCGAATTTCAAGACACCGAGTTTGACCAACTAATGAGCAAGCGAATCCTAAAAGTTCTGCTAATTTGCAACAATTACGACAACTTTATGCTCGAAGAAGATGGGCGTATTGACGAGCAAATTTTCAATGAGTATATGACCCTGGGGCTCAGGTATCCACCAATGTTTATTAGAGTTGATTCTCCCGAAAAGGCATTTGAAAAACTTAAAAATAAAGATATTGATTTGGTAATAACCATGCTGAACATTCCTAATGAAAACGCATTTGAGTTATCAAAAAAAATTAAAAGTAGATACAAGAGAATACCAATTGTTGTATTAACGCCATTCTCCAGAGAAATTACAAAAAAAATTGAAAAAGAAGACCTAAGTGCAATTGATTATGTGTTTTGTTGGTTAGGCAATCCCGACATTATGCTTGCAATTATAAAACTTATAGAGGATAAAATGAATGCCCCTCACGATATTATCGAAATGGGGGTGCAAGCAGTAATTTTGGTAGAAGATAGCATTAGGTACTATTCGAGCATGTTGCCAATACTTTACAAAATATTTTTTATCCAATCGCAAAGAGCATCTATCGAAGGAGCTAACAACCATCAACAAAACCTACGAATGCGTGGACGACCTAAAATATTGCTTGCCACAAACTACAACGATGCTATGGATTTATTCGAGAAATATCAAGAAAATATATTAGGCGTGTTTAGCGATGTTAGATATAAAATTGATAATGTAGTTGACAAACAAGCAGGAATAAAATTATGCACAAAAATACAATCAATTGATCAAAACGTACCTTTGTTATTACTGTCGTCCGAAAGTCATAATAAAGAACTTGCCAAAGAAATCAATGTCGATTTTATTGGGAAATACACAAAAAACTTTTCGTTTGAACTTAGAAATTTTATTATAAAAAACCTACATCTTGGCAGTTTCCATTTTTATTGCCCTGCTAAGGGAAAGGTTATTTGCACAGCAACAAATTTAAAATCTTTTCAAGAACTAATACTAAAAATCTCTCCCGAAAGTCTTGAGTATCACGTAAGTAAAAATCATATTACAAAATGGCTTAATTCAAGATCTTTATTTTTATTAGCTCGTAATTTTAAACATCTTACTCCCGAACATTTTGAAAACATCGAAGATATACGCAATTTTATTCACGTCGCTATAACCAATTACAGACATAATAGTGGAAGGGGAGTTATAACAAAATTTGAACAAAATACATTCGATTCATATTCAATATTTTCGAGAATTGGAGAGGGATATATTGGAGGCAAAGCCCGTGGACTTGCATTTACCGATTTACTAATTAAAAAATATAAACTCCGAAAAAAATATGATAAAGTTACAATAACAATACCGCGAACAGCGATATTATGTACCGATATTTTTGACGAATTTATGGAAGCAAATAATCTGTACGACATTGGAACCTCAGATTTAAGTGATGAGGAAATTTTACAACATTTTGTAAATGCAAAATTGCCAAACAGAATATTTACTAGCCTATATTCATTTATTTCATATACCGACAATCCAATTGCAATAAGATCATCAAGCCGCCTCGAAGACTCTCATTATCAGCCATTTGCTGGGGTTTACTCAACTTACATGATTCCAAATATTGCAACTGATAAACATTTCACGATAAAACTACTAACAGAAGCAATAAAAAGTGTTTACGCATCAGTGTTTTATAAAAACTCAAAAGCGTATATGGCGGCTACTGCAAATGTTATTGACGAAGAAAAAATGGGAATTGTACTACAAGATGTTTGTGGTACATCATATAAAGATAGATTTTACCCGAGTTTCTCTGGTGTGGCAAGATCAATAAATTTTTATCCTATCGAACCCGAAAAATCAGAAGACGGGATTGTTAATATTGCACTTGGACTTGGAAAACACATTGTTGACGGGGGTAAATCATTGCGTTTTTCTCCAAAATTTCCAGCAAATACTTTGCAATTATCAACACCAGACCTCACTCTCAGAGATACACAAAAGTTCTTTTTTGCACTTAGCCTCAACCCTCAAAAATTTGTTCCATCAATAAGCGAAGATGTTAATATTATTAAACTTAAAATAGATGACGCCCTTGCAGACAATGCTTTAAGACACATCGGCTCTACTTATGACATGGATAGCCATATAATTAAAGACAGTCTTATGTATGATGGCAAAAAATTGATAACTTTTGCTAATATTCTGAAACATAACTCTTTCCCGCTTAGCGATATTCTTATCGACTTTATGAAAATTGGCAAAATGGAAATGAACAATCATATTGAAGTCGAGTTCGCAGTAAATTTCCCCCCAAAAGGAAGCCAAGATAAAATAGTGTTCTCAATATTGCAAATTCGCCCAATTATTGAAACAGACCAAGATATTGACATCAACCTCGATAATATTGATACAAATAATACAATATTATACTCTGAATCTGTTTTAGGAAATGGCATTTATTCAAATATAAAAGATATTATTTATGTAAAAACGCAAAACTTTGACTTTCAAAACAACTTTAAAACAGTCGAGCTGATTGATAAACTAAATAAAAGCTTTATCGGGGAAGACAAAAACTATGTTTTAATTGGACCTGGTAGATGGGGATCTTCAGACCCATCCCTCGGAATACCAGTAAAATGGGCGAATATATCAGAAGCGAGAATAATAGTCGAATCTGGATTAACTAATTATAGAATAGACCCAAGCCAAGGCACGCATTTCTTTCATAACTTAACATCTTTTAAAGTAGGATATTTTACTATTAATCCTTTTCTCAATGATGGACTTTTTGATGAGGAGTATCTTAATAGTTTAGAATGTGTTTACGAAGATGATATTATTCGACATGTTAGATTTGATAAAGAATTAAAAATTGAAATCAATGGCAAAACAAGCAAAGGAGTAGTGTATAAGAATAAATAAACCCAGTTATTTGCATATCGATATAATTGATATATTTTTGCACTCCGATTTGTAATAAACAGCGAATGATAAAAGTTCTATATATTTCGTATGATGGCATGACCGATCCCTTAGGTGAGTCGCAGGTAATCCCTTATTTGAAAGAGCTTAGTAAAAAGGATATTAAAATTACGATACTCTCTGCCGAAAAGCAAGTTGTTTTTGAATTGCGAAAAAATTACATACAAAACATCTTAAATGAATCTAATATCGAGTGGGTACCAATTACATACACAAAAAAACCCCCAATAATTTCGACAATTATTGATATTAGAAAAGCTTATAAAAAAGCTGTGCAAATTTACAAAAACGAAGCCTTTGATATTGTGCATTGCAGATCGTATATTTCGGCTTTTGCTGGATTAAAACTTAAACAAAAATACGGCGTAAAATTTCTTTTCGACATGCGTGGATTTTATGCCGATGAGAGAGTTGATGGCAATTTATGGCCTCAATCAAATTTAATTTACAAACAAGTTTACAAATACTTTAAAAATAAAGAAAAAACTTTTTTTGCAAATGCAGACTATACAATTAGCCTTACTTATGCCGGAAAAAATATTATCCACGATAAATTTGGCTTTACTAACATTCCTATCGAAGTTATTCCGTGTTGTGCCGATACAAATTTATTTGACTATAGAAACATCAGCAATACAGAAAAACAAAAACTGCAAACAGAATTAAATATTAATGAAAATGATTTTGTTTTATCCTACCTTGGGTCTTTAGGAACATGGTATATGCCCGAGGAAATGATGAGATTATTTTCAATCTTATTAAAACATAAACCTAATGCCAAATTCCTGATAATTACAAAAGACAATCAAGACTCAATACTTAATCTTGCAAAAAACCACAAGATAAATCCAAAACAATTAATTATACGTTCGGCAAATCGCGAAGAAGTACCTCTTTTTCTTTCTTTAAGTAAGGTATCAATATTTTTTATTAAGCCTGTTTTTAGTAAAAAAGCATCGTCTCCAACTAAACTTGCCGAAATATTAGGTATGGGAATACCTGTTGTTTGTAATGCAAATGTCGGAGATATTGATAAATTTGTACCCGAGAATAAATTAGGAATCATGATAGATTCTTTTGGCACAGAATCATTAAATAATGCTTGTAAGCAAATAGACAATTTAATTAAAATTAGTAAGGAACATTTAAGATCGGTGGCGGTAGAACTGTTTTCGCTTGATAAAGGTGTAAAACTATATTATGGTGTTTATAAAAAACTAATGAGTGAATGAAAAAAATACTGGCAATAGTTCAACACCGCAAAGACAGATCTCCTGGACAAAGATTTAGATTTGAGCATTATATTCCAATTCTCGAAAAAAACGGCTATGAAATAATATTCTCAAATATCATTAGCGAAAAAGATGATGAGGTCTTTTATTCAAAGAGAAAGTATTTTAAAAAGTCATTGATTGTAATTAAAGCTTTTTTACATCGTCTAAAGGACATCAAAGCTGCAAAAAACTGTGATGTTATTTTTATTTATCGCGAAGCATTTATGTTAGGCACAACCTATTTTGAAAAACGCTTATCGAAATTGGACGTTCCAATAATTTTTGATTTTGACGATTCGATTTGGTTAAACGATACAAGCGAAGGAAATCAGAATTTAGCATGGCTAAAAAAGCCACAAAAAACTGCCAAAATTTGCAAACTTAGTGATTTAGTGATGGTTGGAAACCAGTATCTTGCCAATCATGCAAAAAAATACAATCCGAATGTTGAAGTAATCCCTACAACAATAAATACTAATTATCATAAACCTGTATGCAGTAAAATTGATTCAAATCGTATTTGCATTGGCTGGACGGGAACAACTACAACGCTTAAACATTACTACACAGCAATTCCTGTTCTAAAAAAGATAAAGGAAAAATATGGCGAAAAAGTTTATTTTAAAGTAATTGTCAATTCTAAAAATTGGACACAAGATTTTGATGTAAAACTTGTAAATTGGACAAAAAAGCGAGAAATAGAAGACTTATGCGAATTTGACATTGGCATCATGCCTTTACCCAATGATGAGTGGAGTAAAGGGAAGTGTGGCTTTAAAGGCTTACAGTGTATGGCTCTTGGCATTCCAGTTGTAATGTCTCCAGTTGGCGTAAACTCCGAAATTATTGAGAATGGAGTAAATGGTTATTTAGCCGAAAAAGATGAAGATTGGTTTGATTATTTATGTCAATTAATAGAATCATCTGAATTAAGAAAAACTATGGGAAATACTTCAAAAAAAACCGTAGAAGAAAAATATTCAGTTAAAGTTTGGGAACAACGGGTTTTGAGATTGTTTGCATCTTACCACCTAAATAATTACCGATAAATATATAAATGAGCCTTATCGACAATTATATATCTTATAATTTCATAACTAAAAGGAGAATTGGGAAATGCTGTATGGGTTTAGAGAACAGGTATATATTGCCGTTATGCATTATTATCAACCAACCTAATTGTTACCACTTTATCCCAAATAACAGAAAGCATAATTTCCAAATATCATATCATTGCAATACAAATAGTTTAACAAGGGATTGCTTGTTTGAACAGTAAAATTCAATTAAATAATTTATGTAATAAAAAATTTCTTATTTTTCAATAAGAGCATCGCCCATAGCTTTAGCAGCTTTTCGTCCATCTCCCATAGCTAGAATTACTGTTGCTCCGCCTCTAACAATATCGCCACCGGCATATATTTCTTGCTGTGCCGATTGCATAGTGTCGCAGTCAACAACAATTGTTCCCCATTTTGTAATTTCTAAGCCTTTAAATGTTGAGGGGATAAGAGGATTAGGTGAAACGCCTACACTCACAATTACCTGGTCAACATCCATCCAAACAGTGTCTCCTTCAATAGGTGTTGGGCGACGGCGACCCGATTCGTCAGGTTCGCCTAACTCCATACGTTGCAACAGCATTCGTTGTACGCAACCTTTTTTATTGCCTTCGTATTGTAATGGATTGTGCAAGTTAAAAAACTCAATTCCTTCTTCCTTAGCGTGATGCAGTTCTTCCAAACGTGCTGGCATTTCTTCTTCCGAACGTCTATATACAATCATTGCTCTTTCTGCTCCTAATCTTTTTGCAGTTCTTACCGCATCCATTGCAGTATTTCCACCACCAATTACGGCAACATTTTTTCCTCTCCAAACGGGAGTCTCACTTTCTGGATTAGCCGCATCCATCAGGTTTACACGAGTTAAATATTCGTTACACGACATTACTCCATTTAGGTTTTCTCCAGGAATGTGCATAAAATGAGGCAATCCAGCTCCACTTCCCACAAATATTCCTTTAAAACCCATTTCCAACAAATCTTCGTGCGAAATAGTTTTACCAACAATGCAGTTTGTCATAAATTTAACGCCCATTTGTGCTAACACATCAATTTCAGTATGTACAATATTGTTAGGAAGTCTAAACTCTGGGATGCCATAACGTAACACTCCACCCAATTCGTGTAGTGCTTCATATACTGTTACATCAAATCCTCTTTTTACCATATCCCCTGCAAAAGCTAATCCAGCGGGGCCAGAGCCTATAGCTGCCACTTTTATTCCATTGGCAGGTTCTATTTCTGGAATGTTTATATTGCCACTTTCCCTTTCGTAGTCGGCTGCAAATCTCTCCAAGTGACCAATTGCCACGGAGGGTTTGTTTAGTTTTTGTACATAAAAGCAGGTGCTTTCACATTGTTTTTCTTGTGGACATACGCGTCCGCAAACAGCTGGTAAAGCATTTGTTTCTTTTAATATTTTTGCAGCTTCTAAAAACTCTCCTCGTTCAATGTTTTTGATAAACTTAGGGATGTTTATTTCTACTGGACATCCAGAAATACATGTGGGGTTTACACAATCTAAGCAACGTTTGGCTTCTGCTACAGCCTGTTCAGCAGTTAGTCCCAAGTTTACCTCTTGATAGTTTTGGCTCCTTACTTCGGGATCAATCGAACCCATAACTACACGAGTAAGTTGTATGCGATCTTTGTTTTTTAGAGTTTTTCTTAGTTCTTCGCGCCATGATTCAGAGCGGTCAGCTTTTAAATATTCTTTTGAAAGCATATATATAAATATTAGAAGTCAATAATTTTTAAAGGATATTTATTGAGAAATAAAAACTTGCTAATAATTAAACTATTAAAACAAGTTTTTATATTCTTTATTTCTTTTGTTTGCAACACAATGGTAGTTTTTTTATAAAAATTAATTGTAGGCATTAAGTCTTGTAATCATTTCATCAAAATCTACTTGATGAGCGTCAAACTCTGGACCGTCCACACACACAAATTTAGTTTCTCCACCCACAGTTACTCGACATGCACCGCACATTCCAGTGCCATCTACCATTATGGTATTAAGTGATGCTAGGGTAGGAACTTCATATTTTTTGGTTAGCAAAGCTACAAACTTCATCATTACAGCAGGACCGATGGTTACACAAAGATCCACTTTTTCTCGTTTAATTATCTTTTCTACACCTGCGGTTATCAATCCTTTTTCACCATACGAGCCATCGTCAGTCATCACAATAAGCTCATCGGCAAACTCTCTCACCTGATCTTCTAATATAACCAATTCTTTTGTGCGTGCCGCCAAAACAGCAATTACCTTGTTTCCAGCTTGGCTCATTGCTTCAATAATAGGTAGCATGGGGGCAATACCAACACCGCCACCTGCACACACTACAGTACCATATTTTTCTATATGAGTAGCATTTCCAAGTGGTCCAACAAGGTCGGTTACATAATCTCCTACTTCAAGTTTACATATTTTTTTCGATGACTTACCGACTAATTGTATCACAAGTGTGATTGTACCTTTTTCAATGTCAGACGAAGCTATTGTGTATGGAATTCGCTCACCCGTATCGCCGATACGTACAATTACAAAATGTCCTGCTCGTCTGCTTTTGGCAATTAAAGGAGCTTCAACTTCTAGTTTAACAATCTTTTCTGATAAATATTCTTTTCCTACGATTTTGTTCATAATTTGTGTAATCTCTTTATAAAATGAGACAATTATTTATTTGCTGCGAAATTAGTAAAATCTGTTGAATTTAAAGTTTATTGTGTGTAAAATATCCATTTTTTTTAATCATAATATTAAAATTAACCTTTATACCGTAATAATTGCTAAAGTAGAACTATGCATATCGTGTTTTTGAACATGATTTTTAGGCACTATCTTTATGGATAAGAACTAAATTGATTTTTTTAACGGTAAAAATCCAAAAATCAAGTTGTTCTCACTCGAATGCTTATTTGGCAAATTTGTGGATAAAGGTTTTGGTGTCAAATTGGTATTAAATGATTATAATTTTGCTTTTATACGCTAATTTTTTTTAGTTATATTTGACAAATTTTTAATCTCTGATTGAATGTTTCGGAAATTATATTATAATCTTTCTCCCTTGGGACGTAGAATTGTCAGACGAGTTTTCTATTTTCCTTATGATTTCGTTGCTTTATTTAGAGATAAGTCAAATCTTGTTCCAGCAAAAGGAAAAGCAAATATTGGGCGTGGAGACTTTGTTAAAACTGGCGATAAGTTTTTTAATGATATCTGTAAGCACTCTAATATACAACCAGATTTTAAAATATTGGATATTGGTGTTGGTCTAGGTCGTATTGCAAGACCATTTACTAATTATCTTAATAACAAAGGGATATATACTGGATTTGATATTTTACAAAATGATGTTGAGTGGTGTAAAAAAAAGTATTCCCAATTTCCACAATTTAATTTTGACCATTTTGCGATTAGGAATGATCTTTATCTTCCCAATGGAAAAATAGACGCTCAAGAATTTACATTTCCTTATCCAGAAAATTATTATAATCTTGTTATAGCTATCTCTGTTTTTACGCATATACAGACTCCTGCTCTCGAAAATTACCTAAAACAGATAAAACTTGTTTTAAAGCCAACAGGAGTTTGTTATGCAAGTTTCTTTTTAACTGATATTAGCCAAAAATATTCGTTGTTTCCTATTGAATACGATAAATATTGTTTACATAATTCAAAGCTTAAAAATGCTAATGTCGCTTATCGGAGTGATTATCTATATGAATTGGTTGCGAGCCTTGGATTTGAAATATTAAGTATCAAGAAAGGTTGGTGGAAAACAGGAAGCCCTATAAACGAGTTTGATTTTCAGGACATAATTATTCTTAAAAATATTTAGTTTTGCAAAACTATTTAATTACATAATTGTTTACAATATAACTAAAACTAAAAAAAATGAAATTATCCGAAAAACCTACAATTCAAGATTTCCAATTAGAGGGAGTCAAGCATATATCGGTAATAGATGCTTACGATTTAATCTCTAAAGACGAAGTGTTTTTTATTGATGTTAGAGAACCCGAAGAACAAGCAAAGGAATTTTTTAACTTTCAAAATGTGTTTTTTTATCCGATGTCGTCTATTATGGACAGCATACATTTAATTCCCAAAGAGATACCTCTAATTGTTGTATGTGATGAAGGAATTCGCAGTACAAAAATTGTTAACGTCTTAAACAGGCAAGATTACACAAGCGTTGCAAATCTTGATGGCGGCATATATGCTTGGAAAGCGAAAGGTTTGCCAATTGCCGAAGGAATGGTTTCAAAATCAGGTAGCTCCGACGAATGTACTCCTGACAATTGCGAAGGAGGCTGTTCTGGCTGCGGATAAATAAATCGTTTATAAGCTTATTGTTTTCTTTTCATTTTATTTTTCTATTTTTGCTCAACCATTTTTGTTTGGTTACGTCTTTTTAGTATTAAAATAGCAATAAAATAATGAGATTTATAATGAAAAGAGTTCTATCAGTAATAATATTATTATGTTTTGGGGTTGTTATGATTGCACAGCAAGGTTTGCAAATGAGAGAGGTAAACCCCGATTATTTAGAGTATATCAGTAAAAAAAATAGCGGGGAAATTGAGTCTAAAACTTCGGAGGGTTATTATCTTGGCGAAATTCCTTCTCCAATTATTAGAGATTATAGTAATCTTCAGGTTTCTACGCCTAAAAGTTTACCTGCTGTGTATGATTTAAGAGATGTTGATGGAGGAGCATACCTTACTCCTGTTAAAGATCAGGGACTCGAGGGTGCTTGTTGGGCATTTGCTACTTATGCAGCAGTCGAATCATATTGGAAAAAACAATCATGGGCAACTTTCGATTTATCTGAACAAAATCTTGCAACCTGTCATGGGTTTGACTGGACTCCAAGTGAGGGGGGAAATTCAGATTTATCAACCGCATATTTGTCGAGAAGGTCTGGTCCGGTAAGTGAAAATGATGATGAATATACTTTGCCACTTAATCCAAGTTGTGTGAGCGGATTAACACCAGTTGCTTATGTTGGAGAAGCTAGATATTTACCAGGAATGGGAGATGCAAATTATAGTGCAGATATTATTAAACAAGCTATCATGGATAATGGCGTTCTTTATATTAATATGCGTTTTGATGGTGATTATATGAATTATTCAGATAAAACATATTATTACAACGGCACTGAGAATACAAATCATGGTGTGGCTATTGTTGGCTGGGATAATAGTAAAACAGTAACTGGAGGCAGTGCTGCTACACCAGCTTCACAAGGAGCATGGATTATTAAAAACTCTTGGGGACCATCATGGGGAGAAGCTGGATATTTTTACATCTCTTACGAAGATACTAAGGCTTTAACTACTGTGGCATATTTCCCTTCTAATATTGACTATAATGCAGACAGTGAAATATATTATTACGATGAGTTTGGTGCTTTATCGGGAATAGGATATGGTGATGGTGATGATTATGGACTCGTAAAATATATTGCCTCGGATAATCAACAAATTACAATGGTTGGTACTTATATCAATGATGCAGGAACAGATGTAACTATAGAGATATATGATAATTTTAGTGGAGGGACATTATCTAATTTGCTTGGAACAACTGACGTTAAGTCATGTACATATCCTGGATATTATACTTTTAATTTGTTGAGTCCGGTAAACATCGCTAATGGAAATGATTTTTACATAAAAGCCAGATATAATTCAGGAAATCACTACACAATTCCTATTGAAATAGTTTATGATGGATTTGCAAGTAGTGTAAGTATAGAAACTGGTGTTTGCTGGCTTAGTGATAATGGAGATTCGTGGGAAGCTATTGGTGGTAGTACTAGTTGGGAATATGACTTATGCTTAAAAGCTTATGCTGTTAATATTGCAACTGCTATTCCAGTAGCCGATTTTACTGCTGATAATACTACTGTTACAGTTGATCAAACGGTATATTTTTCCGATGCATCAACAGGAATCCCAGATGATTGGACTTGGACTTTCGAAGGAGGAACACCATCAAGCAGTAATTCTCCAAATCCAACAGTTACGTGGGCAACAGCCGGAACTTATAATGTTACACTAACTGTTAGTAATATTATGGGTAATGATGAGGTCATTAAAAATGATTATATAACTGTTACAAATTCTCCTATAGTTTGTGAATATCATAGCAATATTGGAGATACCGAAGCAAACGTTTATTATTCTACCTCTGGAGGGTTTATTACAGGTGTTAATAACCATGGTTTTATCGAATTTGCAGAGTTTTACGATTCTCATATTAACAATTTGATTGAGGGGGCTCGCTTATATGTGGCTAAAGCCGATGTGTATTCTGCAGATGCTAAAATTACAATGAAAATTTGGGATGTTGTTTCAGGAAAACCTGGAGCAGAATTGTATAGTGAAGATTTTGACATATCAGTTTTTACACCTTTTGCTTATAACGAAGTATCATTTGCATATTCAACTACTGTTCCAGATGAATTTTTTATTGGATACCAAGTTTACTATACAACACCACAGGACACTTTTGCGGTTTTACAAGCAGCGAATCGTGGAGCTTCTCCAACATTCCCAACAACTGCGTTCATTAAATATTCGGGAACGTGGAATAATATAGATAATATATTTCAAGGAGATTTTAATAGCTCTTTTGCAATAGCACCGCATATCTGTCCTTCTCCTCCAACTGCAAGTTTCATAGCCGATGTAACAACAGGTTGTGATAACTTAACAGTTCAATTTACTAATCAATCATCAGCTAATACAGACTCATGGTTATGGGATTTTGGAGATGGGGCTCCCACAAACTCAGAAACCAATCCTGTGCATACATATAATGCTCCTGGAACATATACTGTTTCCTTAACAGCAACAAATACTATTGGTAGCGATGTGTTCGAGCAAATTGACTTGATAGTTTTAGGGGCAACCCCTAATCCTGTAACAGTGAGTGGTGGTAATACCCAATGTGGAGGAGCAATAACACTTACTGCTAATGGTGGAGATGGCGGAACTATTTATTTCCAAGGTACTACAAGTGGAGGAGAAAATACTTTAGCCGCAAGTGCATCAGAAATTATTTCAACAAGTGGTACATATTACTTTAGGTCTCAATCTGCTGAAGGCTGCTGGGGTGATGAGGGCTCTGCAAGTGTTACTATAAATACTATTCCAGATCCTGTAACAGTAACTGGTGGTGGCACTCAATGTGGCGGTACAATTGCACTTACTGCAAATGGAGGTGATGGCGGAAATGTTTATTTCCAAGGAACAACAAGTGGAGGAGAGAGTACTTTAACCCCAAGTGTATCAGAAATTATTTCAACAAGTGGTACATATTATTTTAGGTCTCAATCTGCTGCAGGCTGCTGGGGCGATGAGGGTTCTGCAAGTGTTACAATTCATCCTGAACTTGAAATTAGTCTTAGTACAACTCATGAATCTGTTTCTGGAGCAAACGATGGAACTATCACTGTTAATATCTTATCTGGAACACCTGATTATATTTATAATTGGGCAGCTCCATTATCAGGCGAAACTTCGGCAACTATAACAGAACTTACTGGAGGAACTTACTGTATTACGGTAACTGACGGGAATGGTTGTGAGGCAACAGATTGTGAAATAGTTAATATTGATGGTTTAACACCTGTCGCTAACTTTACTGCTGATGTAACAGAAGCCTGTGATAATTTGACAGTTACATTTACTGATGCGAGCTCAAATACCCCTACAAGCTGGACGTGGACTTTTGGTGATGGCGGAACTTCAGATGAGCAAAACCCAATTCATGAATATACTACTTCTGGATTGTATTCTGTTTCTCTAATAGCAGGCAATACCACAGGCGATAATGAAATAATTAAGGCAGACTACATTGCAATTGGAGAAACGCCAGAAATAAATTATATTGTTACTCCAGCAACAGCTGAGTTTGCAGCGGATGGTGCAATTTTTGTTTCGGTAAGTGGGGGGGCAGAACCATATTCTGTTTTATGGAATCATGATGCAATGGAAACATCTTTAGAATTAACAAACTTAGTTCCAAATTTATATTATATTACTGTTACAGAGAGTTTTAACTGTACACAAAGCAAAATAATTGAAGTAAATTGGGTAAGTTCAGTTGTTAATTTAACTAGTAGTTTTAGCATGTATCCAAATCCAACAAAAAATCGAGTTACGATAGTTTCAGATAACGAACCAATATTAAACTTAACAATTGTAAATGTTTTAGGCCAAGTTGTTTACGAACACATTGCAGATATTAATACCGAACAATTTACTTTTGGCACTAAAGATTTTGCTAGCGGAACATATTTTATAAAAGTTGAATTTAACGATGGTTTCGCAATTCAAAAACTTGTCAAACGATAGTGCCTGATTTAAACTTGAGTGCGACATGTTTTTTTATGTTATTAACTCAAAACATACCGTAACTCGGGTTATTAACAAATTTACAGAGTTTTGTTGAAAAAATGTAATATTATTTTACCTTCCGAAACAATAATTTGAGTATTTTGTCAAATTATTAAATAAACTAATATAATGAGCAGATTTATAGCATTTTTTTCGGGAGTACTTTTTGTTATGTTTGTGTTTAGTACTAATGTGTTTGCACAATCACCAGTAATCGTTGGTCAGCTAAATCAAATACTCGAATGTGTGGGGAGTGAAGCACTACTAAAAATAACAGCAACAGGAGCAGAACCTCTTACTTATCAATGGTATCAAGATGGAACACCTGTGGGTATCAACTCTAATCAATTGTATTTTGCTTCTTTAACAACGGCAAACAACGGAGCGTATTATTGTAATGTCTCAAATGCTGAAGGAAATGTTGATTCCGAAATCATTCTTGTTACAGCAGTAGAAAGTGCTCCTGTTATAAATTCAATAAGTACAGAAAATAATCTTGTTTGTGTGGGGACAGAAAACATACTAACTGTAGATTATACAGGGCAAAATTCACATGTAAAGTGGTACTTAGAAGGTGGTTTTGTGGGGTATGGAAGCCCAATTGACTACCTAATTACAAATGCTCAACAAACTAATCAAGGCAACTATTACTGTGAAGTTTATAATGTATGTGGAATGGTAGAGTCCGAAGCAGTAAATATTGATATAGTAAGTCATGCAAATATTGTTACTCAGCCTACCACTCAAACTATTTGCGAAGGTGAAGATGCTGTTTTTTCTCCTGTTGCTGAGGGAGATTATATTAATTATAAATGGTTGGCTGATGATGTTATGATCATTGGAGAAACAAATACAACATTAACAATTACTGCTCCAGCACATCCACATTCTGTTGAATATAAGTACATAGCATATAATGTTTGTAATAGTGATACAAGTAATGGAGTGTATATAAGTATTAATACATTACCCAGCATATCGGCACACCCTGTAAATTATCAAGAGTGTGTTGGTGATACTATTACACTTTATGCAACTGCTACAGCAACTACAGTTGTAAATTATCAGTGGTATGATGGGAATAGTCAATTAATTGATGGTGCAACAGAAACCAGCCTCCCAGTTGTATTAGCTGAAAACGATACTGCTTATTATTATTGTGTCGTGTCTAATAATTGTGGAAGCGTAAATACAGACACTGCTGAAATAATCACTCGTATGCCTCCAGTAATTACACAACAACCCGTTGGCGATGAGTTGTGTGTGGGAGATGATATTAGTATGCAATTGAAGGCGGTTGGATTTGAGCCTATAAGTTATCAATGGCTATTTAATGAGACTGATGTTAGTGGGGCTAATATTTCGGGAGACGAAGGACAAGTTCTTACAATATCTGCAATAACAGAAGGGCAGCAAGGAATTTATACTTGCCATGTTAGTAATGTATGTGGTTTTGTAATATCTGATGAAGCCATAGTTACTGTAAATACACCACCATTAGTTACCGAACAGCCAGAAGACCTTATAATTTGTGCAGAAGAAGAACTTTCAATATCATTTAATCATTCTGGAACACAGCCAATTTCATTTGAGTGGAGATTATTAGAATCAGGAAGCTTGCTTGGAACAGAAGCGAATTATTATACAGCCTCTGCCGATGCTGTAAACTCAGGAAATTATTATTGCCTATTGTCTAACTCTTGTGCCGATATTTCAACAGACACAATTTCTGTAGATATTCTTGCTTTACCAAATATAACAAGTCATCCGCAAGATGAATCTGTTTGCGTAGGAGAGTATGCTTCGATGGTAGTTGAAGCCGAAGGAGCTAACCCTTTAGAGTTTTTATGGTATAGAAATGGTTCAGCTGTTTCTGGACAAACTAACAATTTATTGGAGTATCCCGCAGCTCAAGTAAATCAAACCGGGGAGTATTTTTGTCGTGTGATGAACGGTTGTGGATATGATGATTCGGGTGCGGCTATTCTCACAATTGGGACAGAACCTGCAATAACATGGAATCCAATAGATTATACTTTATGTGAAAACGACACACTTAATTTGATTATGTCTGCACAAGGAGAAAACTATACGCTTCAATGGTATTTTAACGATATACCATTATCTGGAGAAAATGATACTGTTTTAAATATTATTAATGTTCCAGGCACAATGGCAGGATTATATTACTGCTCTGCGTTTAACTCTTGTGCAACTGTATATACAGACACAGTGGAGGTTATTATTCATCCAGCTCCTGAAATGAGTCTAGGTAATGATATTGATTTGTGTGAAGGGGAATCAATTACCATTGGTCCCGCAGGAGACTACGAACATTATAACTGGAACAACGGATTAAGCTATCAACCTAGTTTGGATGTGCAATTATCGGGAACCTACATTTTAGAAGTTATAGGCGAAAATTCATGCAAAAACAGAGATACCTTAATAGTTACATTCCACCCATACCATCAAATATTGTTTGAGGACACCGAAATTATCGCTTGTGGTCCTTACACTTTAAACGCAGGAGAAGGTGCATACGAATATACTTGGAATACCAACCCTGTTGAAACAACGTCATCAATTTTAATAACTGAGTCAGGTACTTATGCTGTAACTGTTACAGGTGATGCACATGGCTGTTCAACTAGTCAAGAAGCTTATGTTGATGTTCGCGAACCTATAAGCATTAGTCTTGGCGAAGACCAAAGTGTTCCTGTAAGCTCGTACGTTGATATTGGTGTTCAAGACGAATTTGTCCAATATATTTGGAATACCTCTTTTAATGGACCTATTCTTACAGTTTATGGCTCGAATTATGGTGTAGGCGAACACGAGTTTTGGCTTACAGTAATAGCCCAAAGTAGTTGTATGGCAACAGACTCAATCAAAATCACATTTTGGGATGACTCAGGAATTAACGATGAAAAAGCTAATGACGGAATTTTAATCTTTCCAAATCCTGCAAAAGACTATTTAACAATCTCAGACATCTCACATAATATCGAGAATATTGAGATAATTAACGTGACAGGTCAAATAATAAAATCATTTTTAGTAAATAGTAATGAAATAACGTTAAATCTTAGTAATTTTGCGAAAGGAATTTATTTTGTAAAACTAAAACGAAACAACGAAGTAATAACGAAAAAAATTCTTATCCGTTAATATGGAAAAAAAAACAAACATAAAATCTAAAATTAGAGGAGCGTACGTTACCTCTCTGATAAGTATTTCGTTAGTTCTACTATTGCTTGGTATTGTTGGTTTATTGATATTAAATGCTCAGGTGCTTTCACGATATGTTAAAGAAAACTTATGCTTTTCGCTAATAATAAAAAATGATGTAAAAGAACCAGACATTAAGCAATATCAAAAAAATCTTGATACATACAAATACATTAAATCAACAGAATATATAACAAAAGAAGATGCAGCACTCTCATTACAAGATGAGTTAGGAGAAGATTTTTTGGAAACTTTGGGTTATAATCCCTTATCACCAACTATTAATGTTTATCTTAATTCCGATTATGCTAACCCAGACAGTATTGCAATGCTTGAAACCTTTTTTCTAACAGATACAAATTTAGTTTCTGAAGTCTCTTATCAGCAAAATCTTGTCCATCTGATAAATGATAATGTACGTAAAATAAGCATTGTATTTCTGTTTTTCAGCATAGCATTATTTCTTATTTCTTTTGCTTTGCTTAACAACACGATACGTTTAATGATTTATTCTAAACGTTTTATTATCAATACCATGAAACTTGTTGGTGCGAAACGAAATTTTATTCGTAAACCATTTTTAATAACAGGAGCATTACAAGGTTTCTTTAGTTCACTAATTGCAATTGCGGTATTAGCTGTTATTGTTTACTTTATGGATAATCAAATTGGTAATATGCTTAGCCTTATCGACTATAAAACACTAGGGCTGCTGTTTGTTATAGTTATGTTTTTGGGGATATTACTAACATTCGTTTCTACATATTTTTCAATTAACAAATATTTGAGATTAAAATCTTCTAATTTATATTATTAACATGGACAAGAACACTAAGGACATAAACATTGCCGAAGAAAAAACTGGCTTTGTACTCGAGAAAAAAAATTATATATTAATAGGTGTAGGGTTTTTATTACTAATCATAGGATTTATTCTTTTATCTGGTGGAAAAGCCGAAGACCCAAGTGTCTTTAATCCTGAGATGTTTAATTTTAGACGAATAACGCTTGCTCCAATTGTGATTTTACTGGGCTTTATTACTGAGATTTTTGCAATAGTCTGGAAACCAAAAAAATAAATCGAAATGGAGTGGTTTGAAGCTTTGGTCCTTGGATTAATTCAAGGACTAACTGAATTTTTGCCCGTTAGTAGCAGTGCTCACCTCGAAATAGGTAAAACTTTATTTGGAATAAATGGAGAAAATAATCTTTATTTTAGCATTCTCGTTCACGGTGCAACAGTTTTAAGTACAATTGTGGTTTTTCGTAAAGAAATATTAAAACTAATACAAGGTGGACTTAAATTCAAGTATAACGAAGAAACTGAATATATTCTAAAAATTGCAGTGTCAATGATACCTGTAATGCTTGTTGGCTTATTCTTAAAAGATCAAGTAGAGAGTCTTTTTGGAGGAGATAATATGGTTTTAGTTGGCTCCATGCTTATAGTTACTGCACTTATATTGTCATTCACGTTCTTTTTTAAACGAAACAATACAAGAAATATTGGTTATGTAGATGCTATTATAATTGGTGTAGCTCAAGCGTTTGCTGTTTTTCCAGGCATCTCACGATCGGGAGCTACAATTGCCACTGGACTACTTTTGGGAAATAAAAAAGCAGAAATAGCAAAGTTTTCCTTTTTGATGGTTCTAGTGCCTATTTTAGGTGAGAATTTTCTCGATATTATAGGTGGTGAGTTTAGTGGATCAGGATTATCTATTTCAATAATGTTAATTGGCTTTTTTAGTGCTTTTGTATCGGGATTATTAGCATGTACAGTCATGATAAATATTGTAAAAAAAGGTAAATTAATCTGGTTTGCAATATACTGTTTGGTTGTTGGAATCATTTCTATCTTTTTATTAAGTTAATGGTAAGACTATTTGACATAAATAATACACCAGATTTTGAGGCTGGTGAAATTATCCTAATTGATAAACCAAAAACTTGGTCTTCATTTGATGTAGTAAATAAAATCAGATGGAAATTAAAAAATATTACAGGGAATAAAAAGATTAAAGTCGGACATGCTGGCACACTCGACCCATTAGCGACCGGATTGCTAGTAATATGTACAGGAAAAGCTACTAAGATAATAGACACTCTACAGAATGATAATAAGATTTACGAAGCAGTTTTTAGATTGGGTGAAACTCGACCGTCTTTTGATATGGAAACAGAAACGGACAAAACTTATGATATATCGAATATTACAGACGAACAAATCATTTCAGCCGTAAAATCTATGGAAGGAACTTATGCCCAAACCCCTCCTATATATTCTGCTATTCAGATAAACGGAAAAAGAGCTTATGAATTTGCACGAAAAGGAGAAGATGTAAAACTGAAATCACGAGAGATTAATGTATCAAAAATAGAAATTAATGATATTTCTTTACCAAATATTACCCTCACAATACATTGTAGTAAAGGGACTTACATAAGATCGCTTGCAGATGACTTTGGAAAAAGACTTGACAACGGGGCTTTTTTGTATTATCTTAGGCGAATTCAAAGTGGAGAATTTAATATCCAAAACGGATTTGAATTAGATAATTTTATAGATTATTTGAACAATTTGTAACTTTTTCCATTTTAATCAGTATAATCACAAGTTTAATTTATTATACAATTTATACACAAAAAATGAAATTATCACAATTTGCTTACAATTTGCCTGAAGAGCTAATAGCGTTAAACCCTGCCTCAAACAGAGATGAGTCAAGACTAATGGTGTTTCACCGTAAAACTGGTAAAATCGAACATAAACTATTTAAGGATGTCAAAGATTATTTTGATGAAAAAGATTTAATGATATTTAATGACACCAAAGTCTTTCCAGCTCGACTATTTGGAAATAAAGAAAAAACTGGAGCTCGAATCGAAGTCTTTTTGTTACGAGAACTTAATAAAGAGCAAAGATTATGGGATGTGCTTGTTGATCCTGCCCGTAAAATTAGAATTGGAAACAAATTGTATTTTGGTGAAAACGAACAGCTTGTAGCCGAAGTAATTGATAATACTACCTCAAGGGGGCGAACTCTGCGTTTTTTAATTGATGGCGAATACGATCAGTTTAAGAAAACACTCCATTCTCTTGGACAAACTCCCTTACCAACTCATATTATAAAAAGAGAGGCAACAGATGAGGACAAAGACAGATACCAAACTATTTATGCCGCAAATGAAGGAGCGGTCGCAGCACCAACTGCTGGTTTGCATTTTAGCCGTGAGTTAATGAAAAGGTTAGAAATTATTGGTGTTGATTTCGCATATATTACTTTGCATGCTGGTTTAGGGAATTTTCGTAATGTCGATGTCGAAGATCTTACTAAACATAAAATGGATTCCGAAGAAATTCGTATTGACGAACAAGTTGCAAATATGATAAACAAAGCCAAAGAAGACAAACGCAGAGTTTGTGCTGTTGGAACAACTGTTCTTAGAACCATCGAAAGCTCAGTTACAACCACAGGATATGTTAAACCTTTTGCTGGGTGGACAAACAAATTTATTTTTCCACCATACGAGATAATGGTGCCTAATGCTTTGATATCAAATTTTCACCTGCCAAAATCAACTCTAATGATGAATGTGGCTGCATTTACTGGTTACAACAATATATTTAAAGCATATAATGCAGCTATTAAAGAAAAATACAAGTTTGGAACTTATGGAGATGCAATGTTTATTATTGATTAGAGAGATGCTATTTAGAGTATGATAAACTGTTTGACTGTAAATAAGCTTACAATAGTTAACAGATGTAAAATCTTAATATTTAGTCTTTTATTAGCATGTGGTGTATCTGCACAAGAAATTAATTCTAAAAGTAATTATATTGGAATTTTACCTTCTGTATTAATTGAGCCTTATGACAATATCGATGCAGTTGAAATAAACATCCTGCCACTTGTTTATGAATATAAAATAGGACAAGGCATAGGAATTCAGTTTAGACCAATAGTTAACTACAGATTTTTTAAAATAAAATCAGGAATAAGTCAAACAGGAGCAACCGTTTTGCTAAACAAATACTTTTATTCTTTATTTGGTCATAATTTTTGGTTAACACCGCAGATGGCTATTTTTTACACATATACATATAATCAGATTGATAAAATCCAAACTATGACTTTAGGTGTTGAGCCAGGAGTCTTAATGAAATTTTCAGATGTTTTTTCATTTAGCTTGAATCTCCAGCCAGGAATTAATTATTATCCTGATGCGTATTCAAAGGCGTTTGTAGAGTCAAAAAATGGGTTTAAATCACATTTTGGCATAATTTTTCACTTTGGATACAGGTTTTAAACTTGTGTCCATGAACGACTCTCGAACCAAACGAGCCACAGGCGAACTCATGCGATGTGTTTCAATACTAATGACCTGCCGAAGTAAGCGAAACGAATAAACCCGAAACAGTTTTAACTCGAAACCCGAAACAGTTTTAACTCGAAACCCGAAACAGTTTTAACCCGAAACCCGCA
>CAYNKH010000021.1:22044-27350 GCA_964397745.1 uncultured Bacteroidales bacterium
AAACCCGAAACAGTTTTAACTCGAAACCCGAAACAGTTTTAACCCGAAACCCGCAACTTAGTTCCCTTTAAGCTCTTTCCATATTATCAAAACTGATAATTGGTTTTCCTTCAAATCTTAGCAGTAAATTAGCAACACATAGCACGTCTTTCTCACAATATGTTGTTATTCTATCAAGATCATTTTCTACATAATATACTTCGTAAACTTGACTACCGTCAATATCATCTTTTGGTGTGGGAATATCAAAAAGGTCTGCAAGTAATGACAGAGAGGTAAAGTTTTTATAATCGCCAAATTTCCAAAGATCAAGAGTGTCTATGTGGGTAATTTCCCATGGTTTTTTGCCAGCTAGATTTATTGAAACGGGCAGTTTAAGCCCATTAACCAACATGCGACGCGAAATATATGGCACATCAAATTCTTTAATATTATGTCCGCACAATTGCTTAATTCCTGCCTTATCCCAATTACTAAGCATTGCGGCAAAGTCTGATAAAAGTTGTTTTTCATCATCTCCAGCAAAAGACTTAACACGGAATTTACCACTAGAAGTGAGCAGCCCCACTGAGATACAGATTATTTTACCAAATTCGGCATAAATTCCTGCTCGTTGATAAACATCAGATGCAGATTTATCGTCTGATCTAAAATAACCTGATTTCTTGTCCCAATGTTTTTGAAAATGTTCGGGTAAATCCTCAAATAAAGGATAAGCCGGTACTGTTTCAATATCAATAAACATAATGTCGTCAAAGTTTAAGTTTTTCATTTTGCTCAGCTTAAATTTTGTAAAATAAATTTTGTTAAAAGATCAATTGCAACACTATTATTACCTCCTTGTGGCACAATTATATCTGCATATCTTTTTGTAGGCTCAATAAACTGTAAATGTGAAGGTTTAACGGTTTTTTCATATCTTTCCAGAACTGTTGAAACCGAACGCCCACGCTCAATAATATCTCTTTGTATTACTCTTGCCAATCTGTCGTCAGCATCAGCACTTACAAAAACCTTAAGATCCATTAAATTTCTTAGCTCTTTGTGTCCTAAAATTAAAATTCCTTCAATAATAACAATAGGGCTAGGTTTAATCAAAATTGTTTCTTCACTTCTGATGCAAGTGAGATAAGAATATATTGGTTGATTAATATGCTTTTGCTGTTTAAATTCTTTAATATGCTTTACCAATAAAGACCACTCAATAGCATCGGGATGATCAAAATTTATTTTCTGCCTTTCTTCAAGAGGTAAATGACTGTTATCTTTATAATATGAATCTTGCGGAATGACCGTAACACAAGCTTTGGGTAGTTTTTCGATAACTTTTCTTACAACTGTCGTTTTACCCGAACCGGTTCCGCCTGCAATGCCAACAATTAACATAATTCTTTATTTAATTTTATTTTCATAACTTTGAGTTTTAAAAATAGTAAAAAAAACGAACATAATGTTATATCCAATAAAGTTTTATCCAGTTTATAAAGAAAAAGTTTGGGGTGGTGATAAAATCAAAGCTCTTAAAAATGAAAAAGACATACCTGCAAAATGTGGTGAAAGCTGGGAGATATCAGGTGTGCAAGGCGATGTCTCTGTAGTAAAAAATGGGTTTTTAAAAGATAATACTATAGAGGAAATAATAGAAGTATATATGGGCGATATGGTGGGAGATAAAATCTTTGAAAAATTTGCTTACGAATTCCCGATTTTGCTGAAAATTATTGAGGCGAATGAGAACTTATCAATACAAGTTCACCCCGATGACGCTACAGCAGAGCAAAGGCATAATGCCAGAGGAAAGTCAGAGGCTTGGTATATTCTCGAAACGCTAGACAATGCTAAACTTATCTCTGGGTTCAATAAAAGCTCTAATTTTGCCGAAATGTCGGATTTGATTAAATCAAAAAAATTAGAGGCAATTTTAAATCAACCGCTAACAAAGCCCTCAGAAGTATATTATATCCCATCGGGAAGAGTACATAGTCTTGGAAAAGGAAATCTTATTGTAGAAATTCAGCAAACTTCTGATGTAACATATAGAATCTATGATTATGACAGAACCGACCGCGAACTTCATCTCGATTTAGCAAGTGATGTGATTGACTATAAAAAAACAACAAAACTAACTGAAGAATACTCACGTAATCCCGACAAGTCTAATAAAATTATTAAAAATTCTAATTTTACTATTAACTATTTACCTGTGATGAATAGTCTTGAAAAGGATTATTTTAATATTGACTCATTTATTATTTACTATTGCATCAAAGGAGAATTAATCATAAAATGCAATAACAAAACCGAATCCTTAAAAACTGGCGAAACTGTTTTAATTCCGGCTGCATTAAAGAACATCGTCCTTATCCCCAAAACTTACACAGAAATGCTTGAAATATATCTTGAGTTATAATTTTTTATCGAATCTTACTATTTCTTATCCTTCTGAACTCAAAAATTATTTCGAACTTAGGTTATTAGTAAGCTCACTAAAAACTTCTTCTAAGGATTTTTCTTTTAACTGTAAACTTAACACAGCATTATTCATTTGTACGGCGAGATTAAAAATATCTGGTCTTATATCAATTTTAGAATCAAACTCAATAATAAACTTGTTTCCTTCTAACCTTACGACTTTATCTACACCATCAAGTTTTTGAATACGTTCGGTATTGATGCCGTCTTTGAACTCAATCAATAAAGTGCCAATTTTGGTTTTAGCCATTTTATGTACAGCTATTTTATCATCATCTGCCACAATTTGCCCTTTATTAATAATAACAATTCTATCACAAATGGCCTCTACTTCTTGCATAATATGAGTAGAAAGCAGAACAGTTTTCTTCTCACCTAATTTTTTAATAAGATTCCTTATTTCAATAATTTGATTTGGGTCTAATCCTGATGTAGGTTCATCAAGAATAAGCACTTGAGGATCATGAATTATGGCTTGTGCTAATCCGACTCTCTGTTTGTATCCTTTAGATAAAGCTCCAATTTTTTTATTGATTTCAGGTTCTAATCCTGTTAATGCAATAACCTCTTCGATGCGCTCCACTCTATTCTTGATTTTATAAATGCCTGCCGTGAAATTTAAAAACTCAACAATGTACATATCTTGGTACAAAGGATTTTGTTCAGGTAAATATCCAACAATTTTTCTTACTGCCATAGGTTCTTGCATAACATTTAAGGAGTTAACAAAAACATCTCCATCGGTGGGAGGAATAAATCCTGTAATAATTTTCATAAGAGTTGTCTTTCCAGCACCATTAGGCCCCAAAAAACCAATTATTTCACCCGATTTTATCTCGAAGCTAACATTATCTAGAGCTTTTTGCTTACCAAAAACTTTAGTAATATTTTGGATATTTATAGACATAGCATTATTTATTAATTCTAATTCACAAAAATAACAAAAATTAAAGTAACTAAACAAAACATATTAGCACTTAGTATAATTTGTCTCTTAAAATAACCATATTCGAGTCAATACACTAACCTTCATTAAGTTTTTTCGTTAAATATATATAGAGGAGCAATTATTTTATTCATTCTATTTAATTTTACTATTATGGAAACACATTTACACTTATCGGACAAAAGTGATGATGATTCCGGCATTTTACAAATTCGGAAATGTTTAATCTTATTAATAGAAATTGTTTTGCTTGCCTTTTTCATAGTTTTACCACAAACAAATTATGCACAATCGGGTTTGTGCGAATCGACAGTACCATTTGAAATTGTTGATTTGTCATCTTCGGCAAATGCTACATGGACATCTCCAGTTATTAATAGAACAGATTTATGCTGTGGATACTCGTGTCCTGAAAGCTGTCTTGAGTTTGAAATAACATTGCATCCTAATTCCACGGCTATAAATTTTGAAATAGCATCTGGGACAATTCCTTCTGGAAATTTGTTTTATCAAATAAATTGCGGTCCATCTATACCTGTTGGAACACCAGTATGTTTGTCTGGTATTGGGCCCCACACTCTAACTTTTTGTAATCCTGAAACAGATGCTAACACTTATATTGTTTCATCTATTCCTGCTTCAACAATATCTTTTACGCCTAGCAACCCTTATATTTGCGAAGATGATTCTATTAATATCTCCGTTAGTGGTGCAGACACTTATTTATGGTCTCCGGCCACTGGCCTATCTGCCATAACTGGTGCAAGTCTTATCGCTTTCCCAAGTTCTACTACTACATATAATGTTATCGCCACAGATATTTATGGATGCACCTCAACAGCATCAATAACAATAGAAGTTTGTGAAGCACCACCATTGGTTGCTAATCCTGGAGGAGATATTTGTTTAGGAGAATCTTTTCAATTACAAGCAAGTGGTGCTTTGTTTTATGAATGGACACCAACTGAAGGTCTAAATAATGCTAACATCAGTAATCCTGTCGCTACTCCAACGGTTACAACAGAGTATATTGTTACTGGCTATGATGCAACTTGTACTGTAATACAAAATGGAGATTTTTCTAATGGAAATACAGGATTTACTACCGCTTACAATTATTCTACAAACCTATATCCTGAGGGAAATTATATGATTGGCACAAATCCTAATGATTACCATGCTAATTTCGCACATTGTGGAGACCATACTACTGGCTCCAGTAACTTTATGATTATAAATGGTAATACAGTTGCAAACCAAGAGGTTTGGTGCCAAAATATTCATGTGAATCCTAACACTGATTATCTTTTTTCAACATGGATTACCAGTGTACACCCTGCAAATCCAGCAATACTACAATTCTCTATTAACGGAACTCTATTAGGTAGTCCATTCGGTGCAACAGCAACAACTTGCGAGTGGAACGAGTTTTACGAAACATGGAATTCAGGATCAAATACGTCAATACAAATTTGTATTGTGAATCAAAACACTATTGCAAATGGAAATGACTTTGCGATTGACGATATATACTTTGCTCCCCTGTGTCCTGCAAGAGATACTGTTGAAGTAATTGTTCATAATCCGCCAATAATCAACTTTTTAAATTCAGGTCCATTTTGCGAAACTGATCCTGCAAGTGATATCATTGCTAACCCAACTGGCGGAACATGGAGTGGTACTGGAATTATAGATATAAATAATGGGACATTTGATCCCAGTATCGCAGGCGATGGAAATCACACTATATTTTATACTTACAATGATGGATATTGTCAAGTTGATACTTCAATTACTATACATGTTGACGCAGAAGTTATTGCAACAATTACTCCTATTAGTCCATTTTGCGAAACCGATGCAGCAGTTGTTTTAAATGCTGTTAGCC
>CAYNKH010000022.1:0-27156 GCA_964397745.1 uncultured Bacteroidales bacterium
ATCAACAAAATACGATTGGTTAAAAAAACAAAACTTGTTATCAATTCCAACGATTAGTCATAACAGCGAATTGACCTAATCCAATATTTTTTATTTAAAAAAGCAAACTTTTTTAAATAAAAAAACTCCTGCTCAAATTTGGCAGGAGTTTTTTTATATCGAGAATTCTTTTAGTCTTCTTTTTTATCGTCTTTCTTTTCTGCTTTTGGTTTTGCAGTTGTTTTTTTTGCAGTAGCCTTTGGTTCTGCTTTTTTAGCAGTAGTTTTTGGTTCTGCTTTCTTAGCAGCAGCCTTTGGCTCAGATTTTTTAGCAGTAGTTTTTGGTGCAACTTTTTTTGCTGGGTCTTCTTTAACTTTCTCTGTTTTTGTTTCGGCAACGGTAACTTCAGTCTCAACAACAGCTTCTACAGCCTTAGGTGCTTCTACTTTAGGTGTTTTAGCTTTTGTACTTGGTTTAGTTTCGATAACAGTTTCAATTTCAGATAATATAGAAACAAAAGATCTGTTATTTCTTTTCTTTTGAAACTTTACAATTCCGTCTGTCAATGCAAAAAGAGTATGGTCTCTACCCATTCCTACATTTTTACCTGGGTGATGAGTTGTACCACGTTGACGAACAATTATATTTCCAGCGATAGCTTCTTGACCGCCATATATTTTAACTCCTAATCTTTTACTTTCGGATTCACGACCGTTACGCGAACTTCCGGCTCCTTTCTTATGTGCCATTTCTAAACAATTTTATTATTATGCGTTGATATCCTGAATTTCAATCTCTGTGTATTTTTGACGATGTCCGTTTAAAGTCTGGTATCCTTTTCTTCTTTTTTTCTTAAAAACCAGCACAGTGTCGCCCTTTACATGTTGCAGAACTTTTGCCGAAACACTAGCTTTTGCAACCAAAGGAGTACCAACTGTAACTTTATCATCGTTATCAATTAAAAGAACTCTGTCAAATTTCAATTCGCTACCCTCTTCGTCTTCCAAACGGTTAACAAAAAATTTGTTGCCTTTCTCAACTTTGAATTGTTGTCCTGCTATTTCTACTATTGCGTACATTCTTATACTATTTATTTATATGTATTATATTCAAAAATTTCGGACTGCAAATGTAGAAAACTTATTTCTAATTACAAAGGAAAAATATTTATTTTTTTAATTATCTTACAATTATACTATTTTTTTCAATTCGCAGTTATATATTTGTACAAAATTAGAAATTTGAAGAAGCAAGTATTAATATCGATTTTTATATTGGGATTTATAGTATCTTCCATCGGTCAAAGGCAGATACCCATGAATTTACCCAAATTAGATAACCAGATTGCACACTTTGGCTATTCGTTAGGATTAAACACAATGGATTTTGTAATTAGACCCTCCGATGTCTTTTATACAGGACTTGATTCTATTTATGCAGTTGAAATTGGCAGATTTGTGGGTTTTAACATTAATATGATCTCAAACTTGAGATTAGCAAATTATTTAGATTTGCGATTTTTACCAGGATTAACATTCGGACAACGCAACTTCCATTATAAATACTTGAAAAATGGAGAATATCGACGGCACACAATGATGATTGAATCAACTTTTCTTGATTTTCCTGTTTTGTTAAAATACCGAGCACATCGCATAAACAATTGGCGACCATTTTTAGTGGGAGGTGTTAACGCTCGTGTGGATCTTGCATCGCAAAAAAGGATAAAACCAGAAGATAGACCCAAAATACGCCTACGTAGATTTGATGCCTATTATGAAGTAGGTATTGGGACTGATTTTTTTCTTGAGTACTTTATGTTTGGAATTGAACTTAAAGCATCGTGGGGTGTATTTAATATGATTGCCTATGATGACACCCAATTTAGTCAATATTTTAAAAGACTCAATTCACACATGTTAATCTTGTCTTTCCATTTTGAAGGTGGCAAGCTAGATAAAATTAAATGGTGGGAGTAATTGTATGAACAGAAAAACAGATTTTATTTTCTCACCCGAACAAATCTTTAATAGAGAGTATATATTAACTGCAATTGCTAAAAAATTCAAGGTGCATGTTGAGGATATAGAAGATTATAGAATTTTAAGGCGATCTATTGATGCACGAAAATCGGTTAAATATAATATTAGGTTAGAATTTATTTTAAAAGGAGAAAAGTTCACTGACGAAAAAACAAACTTCGATTTTAAAAATGTGCAAAACTCAAGTGAAGTTATAATTGTTGGAGCTGGACCCGCAGGATATTTTGCTGCTTTAGCCTGTTTGCAAAAAGGACTAAAACCAATTGTAATTGAGCGTGGTAAATCTATTGATGAAAGAAAACACGATATTGCTTCAATAAATCGTGAGCAAGTTATTAATCCTGAATCTAATTACGCTTTTGGAGAAGGCGGAGCAGGCACATATTCTGACGGCAAACTTTATACTCGAAGTAAAAAACGAGGCGATAATCTGGAGGTATTACAACTCCTAAATTATTTTGGAGCCTCGAACGACATCCTTATTGATGCTCACCCTCATATCGGTACCGACAAATTGCCTTCGATAATGAAAAACATTCGAACGAAAATTATTGATTGCGGTGGAGAAGTACATTTTAACACTAAAATTATTGATTTTGGAATAGAAAACAATTCGGTAAAATCGCTTATTTGTGAAGACGGAAAAGAATTTGTTACAAATAAGGTAATACTCGCAACAGGACACTCGGCAAGAGATATTTATGGAATTTTATATGAGCGAAATGTCAAATTACAAGAAAAAGGATTTGCAATGGGCGTTAGAGTTGAGCATCCTCAGGCTTTAATCGACAGCATTCAGTATAAACGTAAAGAAAGAGGTAAATATCTACCTGCAGCAACTTATAATTTAGTTACACAAGTTGAAAATCGTGGAGTATATTCCTTTTGCATGTGTCCAGGAGGTACAATCGTAAGTGCTTCTACCGATGCAAAGCAAATAGTTGTTAACGGAATGTCGAACTCAATAAGAAATTCACCTTTTGCAAACTCAGGGATTGTTGTAGAATTACGACCTGAGGACTTTACAAATTATTCAGAGAATAAAGTCTTATCAGGCTTAGAATTTCAAAAGTCTCTTGAGCAAATGACATATCAAAATAGTGCATCGGGTTTGCGAGCACCAGCACAAAGACTTAGCGATTTTGTAAAAGGTAAAATATCAAATGGGCTTCCCGAAAGCTCATATTATCCAGGATTAATAAATAGTCCACTACACTTTTGGCTACCCGACATAATTAGCTCAAAACTAAGAATAGCTTTTAAAGAATTTAATAAACGTATGAAAGGATTTATTACAGATGAAGCTATTGTTGTTGGTGTGGAATCCAGAACAAGCAGTCCTATTCAAATCGTTAGAGACAAAGAAACACTCGAGAGTGTGAGTCTTAAAGGACTTTATCCATGTGGCGAAGGAGCTGGATATGCTGGAGGTATTGTTAGCTCAGCAATAGACGGTGTGCAAGTCGTAAAAAGTATCGCAGCTAAATTAAATAACTAAACCTCTTAAATCATTTTATCTTTTACAATTATCTCAATTAATTTAGCTTTAAAACCAGCTATTACTTCTTGGCTAAAAAGCTCAGGTTCAAAAACATACTGCATCGAAAAACCTTTAAATAACGAAGAAAACAGCATCATTTCTACTTGTGGATTTTCAAACCTTTCTGCAAAGTACTTATAAATTAGTTGATTGTTTTTGATAGCTTTTTCGCTTTGATTTTGCTGGGTCATATATTCCAAAACATCTTTTTGCATAGATATTTGATAAAACAATTTCCATTGTTCAGTTTTTTCTTTAAGTGAATCAAACAGTAATGTAAAAAAATCTTCCATCTCTATAGTCGTAATCTCATCATCATGGTCAGGATTCATCATATCCATTATATCTGTTGTAATCTCATCGGTAATTTCATATAATAAGGCTTCTTTACTCTCAAAGTAATTATACATTAAACCTTTTGAGACTCCAGCCTCTTTAGCAATCCTACTTATTGATGTAGCGTGATATCCTTTATTTGCAAATAGTACAAGAGCAGCGTCAATAATCTGCCTTCTTTTATCTGCTCTTATATTTTCAAATTGTTTTGCTGTTCTTGGACACATATTATTAAGTTTATTGACTAAACGTTTGGTCAAATATAATACATAAATAATCAGAATACAAGATTTTATTGTTTTTGCCCATACTTTTATAGTAATTTCTGTAAAAATACATTTTTCCCTTTGTCTAATAATGGAGATTTGTTTTGATGATTAACTGATTAACTTACTGGTTTATTTTTAATAGCTTTACAACAGATAAATATTTTTTTTTACTTTTGTGAAAAATCTTAGATTTGTGCATAATAAAATTTTAAATCCATGACAGATATAAAAAAAATACTAGTAATTGGGGCTGGCGGACAAATTGGCTCGGAGTTGGTTGTTAAACTCAGAGGCATATACGGAAATGACAACATTGTTTCAGCAGATTTAAAAGATGATGTTTGCCCAGTACTTAAAGAAACTGGATTGTTTGAGCAACTGAATATTACCAATGCTCTACGCTTAGCCGAAATAGTAAAAAAACATAGAATTGATGCAATAGTAAATTTTGCGGCAATTTTATCTGCAGTAGGCGAATGTAATCCTATGCTAGCATGGGATGTTAATATTAATGGGTTCATTAATGTTATGGAAGTCGCACGTGAATTGAAACTAAAACAGGTTTTAACTCCCAGTTCAATTGCAGTTTTTGGACCTTCTACTCCTCGTGAAAACACACCGCAAGAAACAGTTTTAAGACCAACAACTATGTATGGAATTACAAAGGTTAGTGGCGAGTTGTTAGCAGATTATTATGTAAAAAAATACGGGTTAGACGTTAGAGGCTTAAGATACCCAGGTATTATTAGCCACGAAACAATGCCAGGCGGAGGAACAACCGATTATGCTGTTGCAATATATTTTGATGCTATCCAAAAAGGCAAATACACCTGTTTTGTTAATGAAGACACTAGATTACCAATGATGTATATGCCAGATTGCCTAAAAGCTACCGTTGATTTAATGCAGGCCGATTTCACAAAATTAAAACACCATGGCGATTTTAATGTCGGTGCAATGAGTTTCTCAGTAAAAGAATTAGCTGCTGCTGTTGAAAAACGTGTTTCAGGTTTTGAAATAGAATATAAACCAGACTACCGTCAAGCAATTGCTGACTCATGGCCAATATCCGTAGATGACAGTGCCGCTCGCCAAGAATGGGGCTGGAAACCACAATACAATATCGATTCAATGTCAGATGATATGATTAAAGCGATTAAAAAAAAGGTGGAAATCAATAAACTGGATTGTTAATCTTAAGAAACGTTAAGCATAAAGAGAAGTAAAGCTAAAAAGTGAGACTGAACAGAAGCAGGAAAAGAGAAGTTTTTGCAAAACTTAACGAATGTAAACATCCTCTTAGTGCACAGTTTCATATTTTCTCAAACCGATAACCTATTTTCGAATAGTGTATTAAAGTAAACTCAAGAACTTTAAACATTTTGGGTGCGGCTAATAAATTATCGTGAAACACTAATATTGACCCATTACGAGTATTTTTAAGTATGATTCTTTTAATTCTCTCCACACTATAATCTTTATGATAATCATAAGTGAGCACATCCCATAAAATAATTTTATAATCTTTTTTTATACGCCTACATTGCCACGGGTAAATGCGTCCATAAGGTGGTCTAAAATAGAACGTATCAGATACTGGCGATTTTCGTAAAGCGTCTATTAGCCACTTTCTATTTGAGACCCCAAAAGCATTCAAATGCGAAAACGAATGATTTCCAATTGTGTGTCCAGCTTTTTTAATTTTATGCAATATATCTGGATACATCATTGCATTTGAGCCTTTACAAAAAAAACTCGCTTTAGCATTATATTGATCCAAAAGTCCTAGAATATTTTCAGTAACCATTGGGTTTGGTCCATCATCAAAACTCAAATACAATGTTTTACCCGGATTTACAATTCGGCATATCCCATTGCAAAATATTTTAGGATACCTTATTGCTATGTTTTCTAAAATTCTCAATTGCTTTTATATTTAATCACTGTTGTCCGAGTAAACTATTTTAAAACACTAATAATATTTAGTCAAAAATAAGAAAAAAAACAACTCACACACTATTTAGAACCTGTATAAATTTTCGCTGCTTTTTCATAAACATCGTCAATTTCTTCAGTAAACTCACTATGGTTATATTGATTTGCTAAAACATACAATTCCTGTATTGTTTGCATAGCTCGTTGTTTATATATATCTAAAGCTGCTTGCTGTTGCCTGTTAAACGAAGAGTAAAACACTAATTCCTGTAAAGCATTTTTCGAAAGTACAGATGCAACTTCTCTAGCTTTTGCTTTTTGATTAATGCGATAATATCCATGCACAATTCCAACAATATAATAGTCGAATGGAATTAAATCGTTTGGGATAAGTTCTACGCACATATCAAGCACCTCATTAGACTTTTCGATTTCTCCTTTAAAATACAAGCCACGAGCAAGACGTGCAAAATGATTCCGCAAATTTATCAGACTTGTACGTGTTGCCATATCACTTGGTCTGCTCTTTGCGTCAAGACTCCCCCATTCAAACTTATCAATCAAATTATGATACATTATTTCAGCATTCACATTAACAAGTTTATCCTCGCTCACATCAGTTTCTAAAGGCATTAGTCTATATGTGAAACCTTCTAAATACAAGTATTTATCAAGACCTAAATAATTGCGTGGATTCATTGTAGAACTAAAGTAAATCGGTCTGTCCCACAAATGATTTCGAATAATTTCTAAAACCATTAAATCGCTTTTTGTAAAGCTCTCACGTCCAGGAGACCACACCATTTTATCAACCACAAAAGCTGTTTCACTCGGACTTAACTCAAAAACCTCATCAATTATATTTTTATTTACAGGTAATAAAAGAGCAGTAGCTGGAAAATAATCTATTGGATATGGATAAAGTTTTGTGCCAATTTTTGTTACCTCATCATCAGAAAAAACAAAGTTTAAAACAGGGTGCAAAGGTAAAGCATAACGAGTTTGTTTATCAAGAAAGGCTTTAAATTTTCCAATTAAATCAAGTGCCTGTGTTTGTGTTACACCAAACGCTTCGCACTGTTCCTCATTGTCAAGACTTTCGATTACCGAATATAAATCTCTAAAATTTTGGTCTGCACCATGAGGCTGAATATCGCTATAAAAGTTTACAAAATTATCATATTTATCAGGATGCCTTTTATCAAAACCATTTGTATGCCATAAATCCAACAAAAAATTAAATATGGCTTGATAATCAGCATTAATTTCATTTATATTTTGATAATAAATATCTTCGATAAAAGCATAAGGATTACTTCTAACTGGCAACAACTCACGCTGCCCTGACATATATCCTTTGGGCGATACGCTAATGTTTACCGGATTTGTGTTGCGTTGTTTACGTTGAATTTGATCTAAATACCAACTTGTATTTAAAAAACTAAGATTCACAATTTTAACATCTGTTCTAATATTTTGTGTTTCTTGCAAATACCATAAAGGAAAAGTCTCATTATCGCCAGCGGTAAAAAGTATCGCATTATCGGCACATGAATTCAACATATTGTAAGCAAAATAATAAGCAAAATCATCGTGGCGGCGATTGTGGTCATTAAAATTTGTACACAAAAACTGAAAAGGCACAGCCAAAAAAGCAAGACTTAAAACCACATATATCAGATATTTTTTCTTAAAATATTTTTTAAGATACTGATAAACTGCATAAACACCAATACCAATCCATAAAGCAAAAACATAAAAAGAACCAACATAAGAATAATCTCTTTCTCGTGCCTGATATGGATGTTGATTCAAATAAAAAGCAATTGCTATACCTGTAAAGACAAATAATAAAAGACTAACAAGAAAATACTTTTTATCCTTTTGGAACAGATATATCAAACCAATAATTCCAAAAATAAAAGGTAAAAAATAATATGGATTTCGAGACGCATCATTTTTTAAAGACGCAGGCAACTCATCGGGCGTATTAAGTCTTAACTTATCAATAAAACCAATTCCAGATATCCAATTTCCATAAATAGGTCCGCCATGCGACTGAATATCGTTTTGAGCACCAATAAAATTTCGAAACAAATACCTAAAATACATGTGGTTAAATTGATATCGAAACATAAATTTCATGTTATCGCCAAAAGAAGGAATTTCATCCTTTTTATAATTTGTCCACTGTCGATAGGCTGCAATATGTTCAGGTAAATCGCTCCACATTCTTGGTAACAAAACCTCCTCAGACGAAATATAATTCGCATCAGGTTTATAACTAATAATTGCATATTTACCACCAACTGTATCGTAAATGGGTACACCTTCTATGTATGGATTTATTTTATCTTTTTGAGAATTAAACTGTTGCCCATACCATAAAGGGCGGTTTCCGTATTGTTCTCGGTTCAAATATGATACAAAATTAAAAATCGTTTCAGGATTGTTTTCATCAATTGGCGGATTTGCAGCAGAGCGAATTAAAACCGTTGAGTATATCGAAAACCCCATAATAAAAAACATCAAACTTGTAATAGCAAAATTTAAAGTCTTTTTTCCTTTTTTGCCACTATACCATATCCCAAAAATAAAAATTGCACATAAAATAACAACAAAAGCAAATAATCCCGAATTATATCTGAGATATAAACCATTTACAAAAAACCACTCAAATTTAGATGCAATTACAGGCAAATAAGTTATTATTCCTTGAGCCAAAACAAGCAATAAAATTGCATAAACACTAAATTTTGCAAATTCTTTTTTACTTTGCGATTTTCTATCGAAATAATAAATAAAAACAAAAGCAGGAATAACCAAAATATTTAACAAATGTACTCCCGTTGATATCCCAAGAAGCAAAATTGTTAGCAAAGTCCATCTATTTTTATCAGATTTTTCAGTAAAACTTGTTGTTTTCAACATTGTCCAAACAGTAAGCGAGGTAAAAAATATAGATAATGAATAAACCTCTGCTTCGGTTGCTATAAACCAAAAACTTGTTGAAAAAGCAAGAGCCGTTGCACCTATAAATGCTGCTCCGCTCAATAATAAATCGTTTTTTAGATCTGTTCCTTCACTTTTAAAACGTTTTAATAAAACAATTATGCTTTTATAAGTAAAGAACACAGCAAACGAACAAGAAAATACTGACAATAGATTTACAAAAAACGCAATGTTTTCAGAATTAAAAGCAAACATCGAAAAAATTCTGGCAATTATCATATAAAACGGAGCACCTGGGGGATGTCCTATTTGCAATCCATGAGCACAAGTAATAATTTCGCCACAGTCCCAAAAATTCACATTTAGCGACATGCTCATCAGATATACAATAAAACTAAGAGTAAAAGCTAACCAAGCTCCCAACTTAACTAGTCTTTGCAAGAAAACGCCAAATACTGTGTTACTCTCGTTTCTGAAACAGTCATTTACGAAAAGTAAATTTCTTAGTTTCAAAAACCTCGAAAGCCTTGTCTTTGTCGCTTTCTTATCAAAGTCTGAACAAAAGGTTTTTGGACAGGAACTAATTATATTTTTTTGTAAATTCATAAACTTACTTAATATCTGTCAATAGAGTCAGTGTTTAATTCAGAATGTTCGAGAGCAATATTAACACAAACATCGGACATTCTGAACAAACACTACATAATTTGGCTAAATTAATCATATAAATTCAGCTAACGAATTTTTTAAATAAAATTATGAGATTTAATTTTGACTTGGTTGTGATTTATGAATAAAATGGATGTAAAAATGGGTTTTTTTAATTGTTTTTTCGGGGTACGATGGTTGTGGTTGTTGCGTTGGTTGTGGTTGTAGAGACAAGGCATGCCTCGTCTTTACATTACCAACAACGTCAACAATCATATCGTAGTTATTCAATATTTATATCCCATGTAAATGGTTAGGTATTACCGAAAAATCACCTAATTAAATGTTTTTTGGATTATTTCGTGCTGCATTAAATCGGGGATGCCCTTTCACATTCAATTATTCCAACAATTATTAAAAAAAAATTAACGTATCTATACCGATTTTCAAATAACATTTGTTTTAATTTATAGAACATTTTATTACGCAAAATTAAAAAGGTTTTGTTTTTAAACATAATGCGTATTCTCAGTAATTATGCCTACTTTTGCAAACTTTTTAATATAGGGTTTGTCAAACAATCCCACAGACTAAATTATTTCAATGATAACAGTATCAAACTTAAAAATTCAATTTGGCAGTAAGCCTTTATTTCAAGATGTAAACTTAAAATTCCTCCCAGGAAATTGTTATGGAGTTATTGGAGCCAATGGTGCAGGAAAATCAACATTTTTAAAAGCTATCAGCGGCGAAATAGACGCAACAGCAGGACATATTAGCCTTGGTCCAGGAGAACGGCTATCAGTATTAAGTCAGGATCATTCTGCATTTGACGAATACACAGTATTAGAAACAGTTTTGAGAGGACATTCATTTTTATGGGATATAATGCAAAAAAAAGAAGAGGTTTATGCAAGACCAAACTTCTCAGAAGCTGACGGAGTAATTGCTGCAGATCTTGAAGCTAAATTTACTGACCTAAATGGATGGAATGCCGAAAACGATGCAGCAACACTACTAAGTAATCTCGGAATAAAAGAAAAGTTTCATTACAGCTTGATGAAAGATATGTCAGGAAAGCAAAAAGTAAGAGTTTTGTTAGCTCAAGCATTATTTGGAAACCCAGACAATTTACTTCTTGATGAGCCGACAAACGATTTAGATTTAGACACTGTGCAGTGGTTAGAAAAGTATTTATCAAATTATGAAAATACTGTATTGGTGGTTTCTCACGACAGACACTTTTTGGATGCAATCAGCACACATACTATTGATATTGACTATGGACAGATTGAAATGTTTGCAGGAAATTATAGTTTTTGGTACGAAAGCAGTCAGTTAGCTTTAAGACAACAATTATCACAAAACAAAAAAGCAGAAGAAAAACGCAATGAACTTTTAGCCTTTATTGCACGATTTAGTGCAAACGTTTCAAAATCAAAACAAACAACAAGCAGAAAAAAGATGATTGAGAAACTTGATATTGGTGAGATTAAACCTTCTAAAAGAAAATATCCAGGCATAATTTTTAAGCCAGAACGCAAAGTTGGAGATAAAATTCTGGATGTTGAGAATTTAAAAACAAGCATTGAAGACAAAGTATTGTTTAAAGATGTAAACTTTACAGTAAATAAAGATGATAAAATCGTTTTTCTATCAAGAGACCCACGAGCAATGACAGCCTTATTCGAAATTCTAAATGGTAATCAAGAACCAGAAAAAGGAAATTATACTTGGGGACAAACCATTACTACTGCTTATTTACCACTAAGTAATACAGAGTTTTTTACTAAGGATTTAACTCTTTTTGATTGGTTGTGTCAATACACAAACGAAACGACAGAACAATATGTTAGAGGTTATTTAGGCAAAATGCTTTTTTCGGGCGATGATTTGAATAAAAAAGTTGGCGTTTTGTCAGGCGGTGAGAAAATGCGATGTATGATTTCAAAAATGATGCTTTTAGAAGCAAATGCTTTAATATTAGACACTCCTACAAATCATCTTGACTTAGAATCGATTCAAGCATTTAATAATAATTTAATTAAATACCCAGGCAATATATTTTTAGCTTCACATGACCACGAATTTATTCAAACGGTGTCAAACAGAATTATCGAATTAACACCAAATGGCATTATTGATAAGCTAATGGATTATGACGACTATATCTATGATGAAGAGATTAAAGAATTAAGAGAGAAAATGTATAAGGACTAAATTTAGTTGTTATACATCTCTCCTACTCTATTCTCACTATTATAAACAATAAAACCCAAAGTTTAGTTATCCGATAAAGATTATAATTCAGCTATTTTTTACAATAACCACGGATCTTCTTCAGGTTTTATATAATCATTTGTGTTAGTATCTATTTCCACTCCAGAATCTACTGGCTTAGTAGGTATATTTAATTCGGGATGCATATTGTTGGCTTTTATTTGATTTTCATGCGAATCTCTCTTTGGTAGATTTAAATCCACATCATCAATCGCAATATTTAATGCCTTTGCTAATCCCTTTCCATATTCTGGATCTGCTTGATAGCAATGATAAATATGTCTATGCTTTATTTGAAGGGTTGAATCTCCCATATTTCGGGCAGTATTATCAAATAAAACTTGTTTTTGGTCTTCTGTCATTGCTCTAAATAGAAGTCCTGTCTGCGTAAAATAGTCTGAGTCATCTTCTCTAAAGTCATATCTATCAACATCTCCACCTTTTTCTGGTGGCAAATTATCTTTTGGGGAATCTGTCCAGTTTCCATAACTGTTTGGTTCATAATGCAATTCGCTTCCTAAATTCCCATCTACACGCATTTGTCCATCACGATGAAAACTGTGTGGATTTTTAACGGCTTTAGGAGAATTAACAGGAATATGATGATGGTTTACGCCTAGGCGATATCTTTGTGCATCTCCATAAGAGAACAAACGTCCTTGCAGCATACGATCGGGCGAGAAACTAATTCCTGGGACTGTATTAGCAGGATTAAACGCAGCTTGTTCGATGTCAGCAAAATAATTGTCAGGATTTTTATTTAATTCAAATTCGCCTACTGGCATAAGCGGAAAATCTTTTTTTAACCACATTTTAGTTAAGTCAAAAGGATTGGTTTCCATAGCATCGGCTTGTTCTTCGGTCATAATCTGCACATACACTTTCCATTTTGGATACTTCTTTTTTTCAATAGCTTCATAAAGATCTCTCTGATGAGATTCTCTATCCATTCCAACTACTGTTGCTGCTTCTTGATCTGTTAGGTTTTTTATTCCTTGTTGTGATCTAAAATGAAACTTAACCCATGTACGTTTATTCTCATCATTAATAAAGCTATAAGCGTGAGAACTATATCCATGCATATACCTATAAGAAGACGGAATCCCTCTATCTCCCATAATAATAGTTACTTGCAAAAGTGCTTCGGGTAGAGATGTCCAAAAATCCCAGTTGGTATTTGGGCTTCTCATGTTAGTACGTGGGTCTCTTTTAACTGCATGGTTTAAATCAATAAACTTCATTGGGTCTCTAAAGAAAAACACTGGGGTATTATTTCCTACTAAATCCCAATTGCCTTCTTCGGTATAGAATTTTAGTGCAAATCCACGAATATCTCTTTCAGCATCTGCTGCACCTCTTTCGCCAGCCACTGTTGAGAAACGAGCTATCATTTCTGTTTTTTTACCAATTTTTGAGAAAATAGCAGCTTTTGTGTATTCAGTAATATCGTGAGTAACCGTAAATGTTCCAAATGCTCCCGAACCTTTTGCGTGCATTCTACGCTCAGGAATAACTTCACGATCAAAATGTGCCATCTTTTCTAAAAACCATGTGTCTTGTAGCGACATAGGTCCTCTTTTTCCAGAAGTCATGGCATCTTGATTATCTGTTACTGGAGCTCCTGCTGCAGTTTTTATTTCAGGATGTTTTCCTTTATTTTGATTTCTACTAGGAATTGAGTCCCCTAGGTTATTCTTATCCATAGGGTTTTTTTTGTTCATGTCATCTTTTTTCTGTTTCATATATAATCCTCCTTTTAATTGTTTAAACTTATCTAAAAAGCTAATAATGTATAAATATAACCCATTATTTTGAAATAATCAATATTTTATTAATAAATTTAGGACTATTATCATACTACTGCACAAATACGTTATCAAGAGTTTTCACATTTAATTATGTACAGAATAGCCTTCATCTTTTACCAAAACTTATCTCAACTGCACGCATTCAACTTACAGTTTCTCAACATCTATTTTAAAAAGTTTGGCAGCGTTTTTCCACAAAATTAATTCCTTTTTATCCTCTGCCAATTCTAATTGATCCATAAATTTCAAATAAGATTTCATATTAGCTAATGGCCAATCTGTACCGTACAACAAATAATTTGGATCTCCAGCATAAGTAATCATTTCTTCGATTTCTTTCTTCATATACCGTTCAAATTTTTCCTCAAAATCACCAAGAACTAGACCTGAGATATCTGCATATACGTTTTCATTTTTATACACTACTTCCATGCAGTCCTTAATCCAAGGGTTTCCAATATGGCATATTACTATTTTTAAATCAGGATAATCAACAGCTAAATCATCAATATGTATTGGGTGAGCATATTTAACTTTTCCTGTTGGGGCATAAGTATCTCCAGAATGAAACATTACTGGCACATCATACTCTATAGCCATTTCATACATAAGTTTAAGTCTGGTATCATTTGGATAAAACGGCTCGTAACCAGGATAAAACTTTAAGCCTTTTATAAACCCATTTTCAAGATATTCACCAATTTCTCTCACATCTCTATGATTATAATGCAAATAACTAATCCCTGAGACTACACCTAAAGTTTTTCGTCCCTTAATAGATTCTACCACTTGCCGAGTACTCGGTCTGTGTTGATTAACCTTAAAAGATGTCAACACTAAAGAATAATCAACCTTATTCTCTAACATGTTAGCTGTAAGCTTATCAAGACTGTTTTCTAATGAGAGAACTCTATCCTCATGATAGTTGTTAATATGTGTGTGTACGTCTATTATCATTTTTAAATGGTCTTAATCGCCAAACTTCATTTTCTAACTGGCGGATTGTTTACAATTACTTGTACTAATAATTCTCGAAGATAAAACTTTATTATTTAACAACAAAAGGTTTTTTTGAAAAACCCCAAGATTATTTTCAAACAATTTACAAATTATAAAACAACACTAGTTACCTGATATTACTTTTATATTTTACCAAAATAGTTTAATGAGAACATATTATTTTAAAAAACAGATTTCATTTTGTAATTTTACAAAAAAAATAATTTGCTTATGTACAAATATTTGTTTGGTCCAGTGCCTTCACGCAGACTTGGGATGTCGCTAGGCATAGACATGGTTCCTAAAAAAGTGTGTTCCCTAGATTGTGTTTATTGCGAAGTAGGAAAAACTACAAAATTAACGTCTCAGCTTAATGAATATATACTATATGATAAAGTAATTGCCGAGCTAAAGGACTACTTTGCTAATAATCCTGACCCTGATTATTTTACATTTTCTGGCTCAGGCGAACCGACTTTAAATATCAGAATTGGAGATGTTTTGGATTTTTTGAAAGAGACGAAACCAAATATCCCTGTGGCTGTTCTTACAAATGGAACAATGTTTAGTAATGTGGATGTACGCAAAGCCTTGCTAAAAGCAGATTTGGTATTGCCTTCGTTGGACGCTGTTACTGAGGAAACATTTCAAAAAATAAACAGACCAGCAGAGGGCTTGACGGCAAAGAAATGCTTAGACGGACTTATTGAATTTAGTAAGGAATATACTGGCAAAATTTGGCTCGAAATTTTTATATTACCTGGATATAATGATAATGAAATCGATCTTTTGGCATTAAAAGATGCAATTAATCAAATTAAACCAGATTTGGTGCAGTTAAATACTTTAGACCGTCCTGGCACAATATCTGGTTTAAAAAGTGCGAATGCTTATGATATGCAACGAATTATCCAAGTCTTAGATTATCCTGAAACTAAGGTTATTGCGGCCTCTGCACAGCGAAAAAACATACAGTCGTACAGAACCGACACAGAATCGGCAATTCTTGGAACTATTGCCAGAAGACCATGTACGCTCGATGATATGGTTAAAATACTCGGCTTACATGTAAACGAAATAAATAAATATCTTGATGTGCTTGAAGCAGATAAAAAGATAAAAACTATCAGACAAGAACGAGGAATATTTTATCAAATTGCTGAACAATAACATCAAAGAAAAATTAAGAATACTTATGGATAAAAACTTTTATAAAAACTCGCCAAATAATATAATTAATAATAATCAAACAATTTCTTTACTTAAGAAGTGTAAAGCTATCGAATTTCATTCATCGTTACCAGAGTATAGTCCAACACCATTAATACATTTACCTAGTTTGTCAAAGAAATATAATGTTGGGAATATTTTCGTAAAAGACGAGTCATTAAGATTTGGGTTAAATGCATTTAAGGGTCTTGGCGCATCTTATGCAATTCATCAATCTTTAACTGAAAATCCAGAGATTGGAACGTTTTGCACGGCCACTGATGGAAATCATGGTAGGGCAGTAGCTTGGGCAGCAACGAAATTTGGTAAAACATCTGTTATTTTTGTTCCAAAAGACACAACTACTAATAGAATTGAAGCGATAGAAAATGAAGGAGCCAAAGTTGTTCGTGTAAATGGCAATTATGATGATGCATGTTTGCAAGCCGAAAATATGAGTAAAGATAACAATTGGACATTAGTTCAAGATATGGCATGGGAAGGCTATACTGAAATCCCAGCTTTGATAATGGCAGGATATTTAACTTTGTTTGAAGAATTAGAAGACAGTTTACATACAAGCAATAAAGCAAAAATAGACTTAGTGTTTTTGCAAGCTGGTGTGGGAAGTATGGCAGGAGCTGGTGTATATTATTACCTTAATAAATATGGTAAAAATAGACCGAAAATTGTAATTGTCGAACCCAAACAGGCTGATGGAATCCTTCTTTCTTTTAAAAATAATAAATTATCAACATCGAAAGGTAATAATAATACGATTATGGCTGGTCTAAATTGTGAAACCCCTTCTATGTCTGCGTGGGATTTACTTAAAAGTGGAGCTGATTATTCTATAAAAGTAAGCGATGATTACGCAAAAAAAGCTATTCGAGAATTATATTTCCCAACTGGTACAGACAAACGAATAATTTCTGGCGAATCGGGTGTTGGCGGTTTGGCAGGATTTCTTGCAATTATGAACGAAGAAGAATTTAGCACAATTAAAGACGATCTTGGAATAAACGAAAACACTAATGTTTTATTTATTAGCACGGAAGGAAATACAGATAAACAAGTGTTTAATCAAATAATAAGTGAGAAAATATAAGTGGCAGAGGCTTACGAGCTTTGTTTCTAGTTTCGCACTTTTACACACACAGCCTAAGGCTTTGACACCTCACTGAGATGAAAAAATGCAACAAGACTGATTAATGCCTACAGCATCAGTCCCGAGGGACGTTAGATTGGGATAATAATAATAATCGGTGTTTTCAAAGTGCCGTTAGATATATTCAGAACTCCTGCCCCACCCATGATTATCAGTTACTTCCGCCGGTTTTGTAGTATTTACCTAATTACCTGTTTTGCAGAAAAAGTTTTAATTATGTAAATAATTTAATCAATTTTCCCTGAGGAGCTTACACCAAAACACTCGATAAACTCTTCATCACTGCGATAAAAACTCAGCATATCGCGTGAGCTCGCCTATGGATTGGTTCAGGTTTCGTGAACGGAGAACTATTTCATCCAAGTTTTAATAAAATTCACCACCATTTCTTTATCTTTCTCTGGGAGGGACATTATTCGTGTTGCGTGTGTTCCACTTGGTTTAACAACTTTAACAACTCCGTTATTTCCGCTTACGTCTGGAGCTGCTGCTGTCCACGGGTCAAACTCGCCATAAATTAAAATTGTTTTTTTTGCTTTTGTATTTAAAAAATTTTGCAAATCTATTGCGGTTTGTTTATAAAAATCAACTTTTAGATCTTTGCCTAAAAAAACAGTCTTAAAGTAGCCTTTAGCAGTTGTGATTTTTAGCAATTCGCTAAAATGCTCAGTTTGATAGCCATAATACCCAAGTTCTTTCGCTGCCTGATAGAAAAATGGCTTGGTATCTGCAGAGCCTTCAATTGAAAAATAGTCGGGTCCAGAAACTGTTATTAAATGTTGAAAAATCTTATTATCAGCTTCCTTTTTAGAAGGAATTTTATCAGTATTCCCTATCCATTGCCAAAAGGCAAACGAATACTCCAACACACAATAATCATAAACCTCTTCGATAGGAATTCTAAAGCTAAGTTTACTTAATTGGATATATTGCTTAAACATCGGGAATATTGTTGATCTTCGTTTAAGAGCTTCTTTTTGGAAATCGATTATTTTCTTGCGGTCTTTTTTTGTGCTTATATTGTTAATAAATGGTTCGTGACGACCGTCTTCTAAAGCTATAGCTACTGGTGCTACATACGCCACTGTTGCGTCAACATCGTTTGGATAATACATCTGATACAATAAACAGGTTTGACCTCCTTTACTAATTCCTGTACTCACCCATTTCTCTTGATAAAGTGATTTGAGCTTTACTAGAATATTATGGTGGTCTCCTGCAGCTAAACTGGTTGTTAAATATGACCAATCAATATCTTCGGGAATAGACTGCGAAAAATATCGGTGTTCAACACATATTTGATTGGCATCTAAAATCCTACTTAGTTCATTAACATAATTTTCTGATTCTGCATAATCGGCACTGTATCCCTCTGTAATATAAACCACAGGAGCATCATAAGATTTATGACTGAGAAATACTCTTTGTCTGAATTTACCAGCTTCGGGAACTGAAGGATCTAAATATTGTTCGAAAAGAATTAGAAATTTCTCATTAAAAGAATCATTGGTTTTTAACTCCTCGACGTAAACAACTCCTGGCAGCGATTCAAGTTTTGAATGTAAATCGGAAGAAAAAAGAGGTAAAGAAAAAATAAATAGTAAAGAAAAAATTAAAAAGCGATGTAAAATGTTCATTATTAAATATTTAATTAAAATCAAACTGTATTTTTTATTGAAGTCAAGATATAAATAATAAAGCTATTATCCTTAATTCTTATCTTTAAATAAACTTAATTTTATACTTTTTTATTAACAAAACAAAACACAGCATGCAAATCCTTAGTTTACAGCATATTAAAGGCCTTAAAATAAATATACAGCAAACACGTCCTAATCTGATGATACTTTTGTAAGATAATTTATCATAAATACTTTTGTGTTATTGTCTGCTTCGGCACGTTCAATAATTCGATTAATATTGCCATATTGGTCATATTCGTAAGAAGTACTGCTTATAAGCATTTCCTCAGCATCATAAAATGAAGATTTTAACAAAGCACCTTCTTCATTATATACAAAGTCTTTATATCCAGTATTTATCCCATTTTCAAAAATTGTTTTTTTATGAAGAGACGACATCTCATCATATTCAAAAACTTGCTTTTGAACTGGATCATCATTTTTGTCAAACTTTAAGGTTTTCGCAATCAAATCCGCACCGTTAATCTTACTAAGTACTATAATGCTTTTCTCTTTCAAATTATTATTTGAGTCGTAATCTCTAATATAAATACTGTCATTACTCCTACTAGTAATGATTATAGAAATTATTTCCGCCTTATTATTATAGTTTATTTGTTTGGACAACAAATGGTTTTCATCATATTCGTACATCATACCATTAATAAGTACTGAGTCAGAATTAAACCGAATTTCCTCAAAAGGTAATAATTGTTTGTTGTATTTTACAAGAGTGAAGTTACTAATTTCTCTGTTTTCGTCAAAAAAACTTAGCTTATACGGTAGTCCGTTATTATTATATACTATTTCTGATATCAGTAATTTGTTGGACGAAATAATATTATCTTTAACCATATACAACCATGTTTGAGAGAGATTTATGTTCATTGTTCTTATAAAATCTCGCTCTCGCCTAATATCATTAAGGTCGTGGTTTGTTAAAGGAACACTTACCTGTGAATTTGACACAACGATAAACGATAATAATAAAAAGATTATGAGAAATAGTTCTTTTTGTTTCATAACTTGAAATAGTTTAAGCATAAATTTTAAGTACTTATTAACAAATGAATTATGTTTTACAAAATAATTAAATTATTTTTGTTTTGCAAATATCAATAAATACTTACAAAATGAAAAAATTACTAACAATTTTATTAGGATTATCGCTTCTTTTTAATTTTAATCTGCGTGCAGATGAGGGTATGTGGCTTTTATCTATGATGGGTAAAAACTATGAAGAGATGAAAGCGATGGGGTTTAAACTTACGCCCGAAGACATTTACAACGTCAATAATGGTAGCATAAAAGATGCTATTATCGGACTTGGTAACGAAGGAGCACCATTTCGTCATTTTTGTACTGGCGAAATAGTTTCTGACCAAGGCTTGTTTTTCACTAATCACCACTGTGGATTTGGAATGATACAAAGTCATTCAACTGTCGAGCATGACTATTTAGCTGATGGGTTTTGGGCGATGTCAAAAGACCAAGAATTATCAAACCCTGGTGTTACAGCATCTGTGCTTGTGAAAATGGAAGATGTAACAGACAAAATACTCGCAAAACTCACCGAAGATATGTCAGAGGATGACAGAGCTGCAAAAATTAAAGAGATGTCTAAAGAAATAGTAGCAGATGTAACTAAAGACAACCTTTATAATGCTTATGTTACTGATATGTTTGATAATAATCAGTATTTTGTTTTTGTCTATGTAATATATAAAGATGTCAGATTAGTTGGAGCTCCTCCATCATCAATTGGAAAATTTGGTGGTGATACTGACAATTGGATGTGGCCTCGTCATACAGGTGACTTCGCAATGTTTAGAGTTTATACTGCTGCTGATGGCACTCCTGCAGCTTATTCAGAAGATAATATCCCTCTTAAACCAAAACATTTTCTCCCCGTCAGTAATAAAGGAGTTAAAAACGATGATTTTGCTATGGTTTTGGGATTTCCAGGAACTACAAATAGATATCTTACATCTTTTGGTCTCGAAGAAACAATGAATATCACAAATAAATTAAGATTTGAAATTAGAGATGTAAAAATAAAAATTTTACGCGAAGAAATGAAATCTAGCCAAAAAGTAAGAATTCAATATGCATCAAAATATGCTCGTTGTTCTAACTACTGGAAATACTCAGAACAACAAAATAAAGCCCTCAAACAATTGAACACTATGGCTGTGAAAAAGAATATTGAAAAACAATATGACAAATGGGCAAAAAACAATAAAACTGAAATATATAATGAAACACTTGGATTAATCGAAACTGCATATAAAACTCGCCAGCCTTATGCTGTTGCACGTATGTATCTAATAGAGGGGCTTATATCTGGAACAGAATTACCATATTTTGCATACCAAAGTTCTGGCTTAATTAGTGCATTAGATTCAAAAGATGAAGATAAAATACAAAAAAACATTGATGCGATAAAAAAAGCAGGACAAGATTTTTATAAAGATTATAATCCCGATACAGAAAAGAAAATTATTGCTGCTCTGTTCGAATACACTTACAATAATTTAGACAAACAATACCACCCCGATGTTTTTCAATTGATTGAGAAAAAATACAAAGGTGACTTTGGCAAATTTGTAGATAAAGCTTTTGATAAATCAATATTTGCTACCGAAGAATCATTTAACGAGTTTATGAATAACCCTAAATCTAAAACTTTACAAAACGATATGATGATGAACGCAGGTACATCTATTTTAAAAAAGTATCGCGAAGTAAATGCTTTGTTTTGGTCAAGTTCTGATGGTTTAGATAAAGGACGCAGACTTTTTACAAGAGGATTGATGTATATTAACGATGGGGAATTAATGTATCCTGATGCGAACTCAACGATACGTCTAACGTATGGTAAAGTTGGCAAATATGACCCTCGTGATGCAGTTGCGTATGATTATTACACTACACTTAAAGGAGTAATCGAAAAAGAAGATCCTAATACTACCGAATTTGTTGTCCCGAAAAAACTTAAAGAATTGTATTATGCCAAAGATTTTGGCCCTTATGCAAATGAAAAAGGCGAGTTGTCAGTATGCTTTATTACTGACAATGATATTACTGGCGGTAATTCAGGATCCCCAGTTATTAATGCTGAAGGTCATCTTATAGGACTTGCTTTTGACGGAAACAGCGAAGCAATGTCGGGAGATATAGATTTTGAAGAAAACTTGCAAAGATGTATTAACCTTGATGTCAGATACGCATTGTTTATTATTGATAAATATGCTGGTGCAAAAAATCTGATAGAGGAAATGGATATTAGAAATTAATTTTAAATACGACTTTTAGACATATCTAAACAGATTTCTCTCCTTGGTCGAAATGACTTATAGCTAGTGGCTACAAATACATCATTTCGACCAAGGAGAGAAATCTGTTGTTTTTTAATTCGTAATTTTAAAATAAAAATATGATAGTTTTTTTTGCGGTCAAATAGAGATATGCCAAAAGTTTTTGACTGCTCTATCAAGTAGTCTGTTTTTGTTCATATAACACCATCAAAAATCATAAAAGTAAAAAGTTTTCTTATCAGACATTAATTACCAATACTTTTATTTTGCATAAATTTTTAGATTTAAAAACTAAAAAAACTCCTTACTAACAGACAACCGAAACAAGGAATTTTAGTCTATCTATTGAAAAAGCACTAAAAATGAGTAAAAAGTTTACTAAAAAGTATTTTTTTTGTTTTTTTCGCATAAATTAGTTGTATTTTTTTTAAATTTGCTACATTATTAGCATAAAAACACACTATATAATATGAGAAAGTTAATTTTTGGCATTCTTTTAATCGGGTTAATTGGGGTTTTAAATTCTGCTTATTCGCAGAATGATTGTGCAACAACTGTAGATATACCTGTTGAAAACTACTCCACGTGTGGAGATATGGCAATGGAATCTATTGATTTAGCCACAGCAACTCCATCTGCTACAGCACCAGCACCACCATGCGGAAACTTCAGTGGAACAACTAATGATTTGTGGTATAGCTATACTGTTCCTGCTGGAGTTACAGAAATGTCTTTCCATATGTTTAATTCAACTAATATTGTTCCTTTTCCAAATGCTTCTGCTCCTGCAATGGCAATATATCGTGGTAATTGTGCTGCTTTGGTATTAATCGATTGTTTTGAAGGAACTGGGAGTTTAATGGAAAATGCTGAAATACGTTGGGAAAATGTTACAGGCTTAGTTCCTGGCGAAACAATTTACATGCGTGTTTGGGATGAAAACAATCTAGCTCAAGAAATATTTATAGCAGCATCTGTAATTGACGAGTTACCAGAGGCAGATTGTACTAATCCTCCCGAATTAGGCACAGGGGGATGCAATATCCTTGCACCAGCTGGCACAATACAAGCACCCGAAGACTGTGGTTGGAATTCAACAGATAATGTTGTGTTTTATTCTTTTGAAGTTTTAGCAACTGACCCACAACCAGTAGTACTCGAAATTGAATACGGACAATGTTGGGCAAATGATGCAACTGGACCTATCCCTGTCCCAGCAACTATCGAAATTCAATTTGCAGTTTATAGCTGGAACGGCGTAAGCTGTACAAATATTGGTGGAAGCCCCATAAGTGACCCTGCTAACAACACAGGCTCTTATTATGGTTGTGCAAATGGAACAGGAACGGTAATTTACACTAATAATTTACCTCCTGGACAGTATCTTTTAGCAATGGATGGATTTAGTGATATGGGAGGAAATTCGCTCTGTACTTTTGGTATTGCTACTTCTTTTCGCGAACCAGAACCCGAAGAATTAAGTGTTACTCTTACAACTGTTGACAATGGTTGTGGTCAAGCTGGTTCTGCATCAATAACAGTAAACTCATCGTGTTCTGCTAACCCTACAATAGACTGGAGTACGACACAAACAGGTACCAATATAACCAATCTTACAGCTGGATCATATTCTGTTACTGTAACTGATGATGCCCCATGCGGAGATACTGTAATCAACTTTACAATTGCTGATAATAGTAATTTTGCTATTTCATTAATAAATATTGGCGACCCGTGTTCAAGTCCCATAACATTAAATGCTAATATTATGGGTGCAAACCCAGCAGATGTTAGTTTTCTTTGGGATAATCCAGTTGGAAGTACCACTCAAAGCATCTCAGTGAACGCTTCGGGTACCTACTCTTGTACTGCAACTTATGGCACCTGCTCTGATACTGATGATATAACTGTAAATATAGGCGATTTTGAATTTAATGTCGTTTACACTCCAACTGTCTGTGCTGGGGCTACTGGTAGTGCAACGTTTAACGCTATTATTGGCTCAGGAGATTATATGTACGAATGGTCAACAGGAGCAATTACACCAGGTATTACTTTGCCAGGAGCTGGCAATTATTGTCTAACTGCAACCGATAATGCAACTTCTTGTCAGGACATTTTTTGTTTTACTGTTGAGGAGGTTCCTGCTGTTGATGTAACAATCGATTATGCAGACATATCCTGCCACGATAAAGTTGACGGTTGGGCAACTGCTGTTGCATCGGGGGGTACAGTACCTTATCAGTACATGTGGTCAACATTTATGCCTACAGAAACAATTTCCCAACTTCTTTCGGGCAATTATGCAGTAACTGTAACTGACAGTGCTGGCTGCATAGGAACAGCAAGCGTTTTTATTGAAAACCCACCAGAATTTTATTATTCAATAACGCCAAACCAAGGAATATGTTTTGGCGAGCAGGCAGATATAGATGTTGCTGCTACTGGTGGAGTACCGCCTTACCACTACGATTGGAGCGATACTCCTGGAATGAATACTGACAGTAGAACAGTAAGCCCAGAACAAACAACAATTTATACAGTTACAGTATTAGATGCTAATGGCTGTACTTACACACCACAAAGCTCAAAAGTTACTGTAAGCCAACCCATAACTATTGATGTTACAACTGTAGATGTTTTATGTCATGGAGAATGTACTGGAACTGCAACACTAGATATTACTGGAGGTACTTCTCCCTTTACATATACTTGGGCAAGCACAACTGATTTTATGCAAAATCTTTGTGTAGGTGATTACGAAGTAACTATTACAGATATGTACGATTGTGTTGGCTCTGCTAATTTTGAAATAACTGAACCCGACACAATGTATCTAACTATCTCTTCGGGGCCTGCAACATGTTTTGGATACAATGATGGCTTTGTTGAAGTAGATGTAATTGGAGGAGTTCCCTTTACAGATACATCTACATTAGATAATTTCTATAACTATCAATGGTCAAATGGTAGTACTGCTGATTCTTTGGCAGTCTATGCTGGAATGCACTTTGTTACTGTTACAGATGCAAACGGCTGTTCTCATTTTGCCTCTGCATTTGTAGATCAACCAGAGGCTATATATGTTACCAATGCTTGGGGTGGCACAATTTGTATTGGAGAACCTTTTAGCACTATGGTAAATGCAACTGGCGGACATGGACCTTACAATTTTGTATGGACAGGAAGTGATGCCAGTACATGGTACGGAAATTCACTTAACGTAAGTCCTGTTGTTACTACTACTTATCAGTTAATTACTACTGATACTGAAGGATGTTTTGGTCCGCCTCAAAATATAACCGTGCATGTTAATCCTGTTATAACTATTCAAAATACTAGTAGCAGCCCAGCTGATGTATGTATTGGCGAAACTGTAATGGTAGAAATGGAAATCGTAGGTGGTAATGGAGGTCCTTATACAATTGATCGCCTTGACCACGGAATTGTAAATATGCCTTACTCTTTTCATCCTAATGAAACTGGATATTATGTTTTTGAAGTCCGAGACGATTGTGGCTCACCTAACGACAAAGACTCCATTTATGTAACTGTACACCCAAAACCACAGGTGGCATTTTTTGCTGACAAAACCGCATCTTGTCCTCCTGGATTATTCACTTTTACTGAAACAACTCCTGAACAAGGACAAACATATTTGTGGGATTTTGGTGACGGAGGGTTTTCTGTGCAAAAAAACCCAATACACACTTATTCTCAAACTGGAACTTATGATGTCTCTTTATCGGCTTGGTCGGAATGGGGATGCAAAAGAGTAAGAACTTACGAAAATATGATAACTATTTACCCAGAACCAAGAGCCGATTTTGCAGGAGCCCCTGAAATCGTGTCAGTGTTTAATCCAATGATTGAGTTTACCAATTATACAGAAGGTGGTCATTTGTACTTCTGGGATTTTGGTGACGGGAAGACTACATTGTGGACTAATATGCCTCAAATCCACTTCTATAAAAACATTGGAGAATATGAGATTATGATGATAGCTAAAAATCAATACGAATGTAGAGATACGGCTTTCAAACACATCAGAGTTCATGACGAATTTACATTTTATGCTCCCGATGCTTTTACACCAAATGGAGACGGGCTAAATGATGTGTTCCACGTTACCGGACATGGCATTGATAAAAGTCAGTTTTACTTTGTAATTTATGACAGATTTGGGGTTAAAGTATTTGAAACAGATATCTTTGATGAGGAAAATCCTACCAGAATGGCTTGGGATGGAACTCATAACGGAAGTGCAGTTAAAGGAGACCCAATATTAACAAATGGTATATATAGATGGTATTGTGCGTTTGTTGATCTTAATGGCAAGCCTCGTGAAGAAAGCGGAACTGTTACACTAATACGTTAGGAATAGTCAAACCATTTATCTTAAGACAGCCAATTTAAAAAAATATCAGTATTCTAATGTAATAAGTACAATACTTTATCGTTAATCATAAAATCAGATTTGTGTTGAAAATAAATAGATTAATAAGTGGTATTTGTAAGAAAACAAACGAGTTGCCTCATGTAAATAAAGGCTTTCAAAATTTGTCTAAAACGCTTAGCGGAGTTTTTTCAAAAACATTAAGCATTGCAGTGTTTTCTGCAAGTATTATAGGCTTACTTATGATTAATTCATGTAATAAAAATGCTTTTACAACTGACCCAAGCGATAAACTCGTGTTCTCAACTGATACAGTTCAATTTGATACAATCTTTACAAATATTGGAAGTGCAACAAACTATTTTGTTGTTAAGAACTCAAATAGCTCAAAATCAATAAAAATCGACAGAATATTTGTTTCTAAAGGCTCTAATTCAAAGTATAGATTAAATATTGACGGCATTTCTGCTAATAGTGTTAAAAATATAGAACTTTATCCTGGCGATTCAATCTTTATTTTTGTTGAAGTTACAATTGACCCCAATAGTGATGAAATGATTGAGGAAGATTCTGTTATGTTTGTGTCAAATGGAAAT
>CAYNKH010000023.1:0-26044 GCA_964397745.1 uncultured Bacteroidales bacterium
AAAACCATGGTTAGGATGGGTTTTGTTTTTTGTGACTACTGGTGTCGTTTTTGTCTTAGGAGTTTTAGCAGCTTCTATAATTCAAAGGAGAGCCGAAGCTACTTTGCTTAATGTACCTTTATATGAGTTAACAGAATTCGAACCTCGCAACGAAATGTGGGGTAAAGCCTATCCTCGTGAGTATGAGACTTATCAAAGAATGGCTGACACAAGTTATACTTCAAAATATAATGGTAGTGCTATGAGAGATGCACTAGGCGAAGATCCCAGACTTGTAATATTATTTGCCGGATATTCATTCGCTTTAGACTACAATCAACCTCGTGGGCATATTTATGCTATCGATGATATTCATAATATTTTAAGAACAGGTGCACCTAACGAGGACACTCCCGAAATGCAAACTGCAAGTTGCTGGACTTGTAAAAGCCCAGATGTGCCACGAGTGATAAACGAAATTGGTGCCGCTAACTTTTATAAAACTCCTTGGTCGGGGATGCTATCCGAAATTGTTAATCCAATAGGCTGTGCAAACTGCCATAACGCCGATGATATGACCCTGAAAGTTAAGCAAGTTCCACTAATCGAAGCTTACGAAAGACAAGGTAAAGACATAATGCAGGCAACACTAAACGAAAGAAGAAGTTTAGCATGTGCACAGTGTCATGTAGAATACTACTTTAAAGGCGAAGGGAAATATGTTACTTTCCCATGGGATAAAGGAATGAGCGTTGAAGCAATAGAAGAGTATTACGATACTTATGAATTTACCGATTGGATACATCAACTTAGCAAAACACCAATAATTAAAGCACAACATCCTGATTACGAGATATTTACTACTGGCGTCCATTTTTCCAGAGGTGTTTCGTGTGCAGATTGCCACATGCCTTATGTTAGAGAAGGCTCTCAAAAACTTACTGACCATCAGGTGCAAAGTCCTCTTAATAATATCGAAAACTCATGTATGGTTTGTCATAGAGAATCAAAAGAGGAGCTTATTGCCAATGTTTACGATAGACAAGATAAAGTGTATCAGCAAAAATTATTGTTAGAAGACCTTCTTGTTTCTTCTCATATCGAAACCGCTTATGCTATTGAACTTGGTGCAACTGACGAGCAATTGATACCGATACACAAATTTTTGCGTGCCGCTCAATGGAGATGGGATTATGTGGCTGCAAGTCATGGCAGCAGTTTTCACTCGCCCGTAGAATGTTTGCGTATTATTTCTGCTGGAATTGAAAAAGCTTCGCACGCTCGAATAGAAATTGCTCGGTTATTAGCCGATTTGGGCTATAATAAAGCTGTCGAAATTCCCGATTTAAGCACAAAAGCAAAAGCTCAGGAATATATCGGTCTTGATATGAAAAAATTACAGTCTGATAAAAATGAGTGGGTGGAGAATAAACTCCCTAACTGGCTTGCAATTGCCAAAGAACGTGAGAGTAAGATGCCAGAACCTAAGCGCATTAAATAATGTTTGCAAAAAGACTCCTTATTTTTAAGTCTTTGCTGAATATATTTGTATCTGCAACAACTAACCAAGTAAGCAGCATAATTTTTTAGTGCTATAAATTAATATTATGAATAAATAATTTGATTATTTGTAGAATGAATAATGCCAATCGAAATATTTCTTTAATAATCCCGACTATCCTAATTATATTGGGATGCATTTTGCAGTTCTTTTTCGGTGTTTTTCCTTTGCATATTTTTAAATTCCCCATTAATTTAATTGTTATTATTCAACTAATAGCAATTATTGTGGCTTTATATCTATTTTTAAAGAACAAGAAGTTTGTAAAATTTTTATCATCAGGATACGCTGCAATAAGTTCTTTTTCGTTATTTACTTTAGTCGTAACTATTATGGTTCTCACGCATCAGGATGGTAGCGGAAAAGGTATTGTCTCGGCTTTGGGATTTGATAACGTGATTGGAACCTGGCTTTATGCTTTTTCGGGCCTGTATATGTTGATTAGTTTGGGCTTAGTCATAATGAGGCGATTATCGTTTTCAAACTTTAGAAATGTGTTTTTTTTCATTAATCATTTTGGTTTATGGTTAGTGATTGCAATTGCTAGTTTAGGGCAGGCAGATAAAATAAAAATAAACCTTACAATACCTGAAGGAGAGCTTATTTGGTATGGATACGATTATAACGATAATTATTTTGAGCCAGATTTTGCAATTTTATTAAATAAATTCAATATTGATTATTACGATACTAAACTTGCTATTGTTGATGATTATGGTAAAATGTATGATGCAAAACTGTTTCAACCTTGCGAAATTTCAAAAGGAAAAATAATTAGTTTTGAGAATTATGTCTTTGAAACTATTAATGTTTACGAAGATGCTGTAATAGCAAGAGATACTGTTTTATTTGTTAAAGGTTTGCCCGAAAAATCTATTGTAGCCGAAATTCTTATCAAAAATAATGAGGACAAAACCGAAACCAAAGCGTATATTCAAAATACTACAAGTTTTCATCCTCCTCAGCCTTTAGAACTTGACAAAGACTTACATTTAGTTTTATTAAATCCTGAGCCAAAATATTTCGGTTCCGAGATAGAACTATTTACAAAAAGCGGTATAAAAAACGAAAAGCATAAAATTGAAGTCAATAAACCTTTGGTGCTTAATAATTGGACAATTTATCAAACCTCTTATTTTAAATCTCCTGAGTATAGTGGGTTTGTTTCGGTTTTTACTGCTGTTTATGATCCTTGGCTAAAGAGTGTTTATGTTGGATTTGCATTAATATTTATTGGAGGTATATATTTGATTTTTAGCAGACAAACTAAAAAGAACAAGTTAAAATGATTTGGAATTTTTTAAATATCACATTTGTTGCATTTGCAGGATTATGGCTTTTGGGTTCATTAGTTTTGCTATTATCTAAAAACAATAAGTATTTACAAAAACTCCCTGTAGTTTTACCTGCAATTGCTAATGTTTTACTAATGGTGTTCATTGTTTTTTTATGGTCTGAGTTAGAACGCCCACCATTAAAAACTATGGCAGAAACTCGTTTATGGTACGCTATGTTTGTGTCGCTTATCACTTGGATTATTTTTATACGTACAAAATCCAAACCTTTGTACTTGCTTGGATTTATAATGTCCACGGTGTTTCTTTTGGTTGATATCCTTAAACCCGAATATCAGACAAAAAACCTAATGCCTGCTTTACAAAGTCCGTGGTTTATTCCTCATGTTGTTGTTTATATGATGTCGTATGCTGTGCTGGCTGCCGCATGTTTAACAGTTTTAATAGGTGTTTATAATACAAGAAAAAATAACCAAATTGATACTGAAAGTATAAATCTCTCAATGAATTTAGTTTATCCTGGTTTTGCTTTGCTTACTTTAGGGATGATTATGGGGGCAGTATGGGCAAAAATTGCTTGGGGCGATTATTGGACTTGGGATCCAAAAGAAACTTGGGCTTTACTAACTTGGCTTTTTTACCTTATCTGTATTCATTTGCATTTTTCTTTCCCAAAACGTCAAAAACTGCTTATGTTTTTATTAGCCTTTTCATTCATCGTGCTGATAATTACATGGTTAGGAATAAGATATTTCCCAAACGGAATAAGTAGCATTCATGTATATGGGTAAGTTTTGATTGCTTTCGGTTTTTTATCAACAATATTCATTTGTGGTACATAGTATTATCACTTTATTACAGGATTGCAGTATCACTGAATCACTAAAAAATCTCCACTACCGATAATAAAAAATGCAATTCCTGATCTTTAGAGTATCTTTTAATAAATGTGATATTTACAATACTTCCTATACATGGCTGGAAATCGGGGGCGTTATATTTTTCGTTATCAGACTCTTCAATAAACATATAGGGCAATTCGGTATTACATTCTAAAAACTGAAGTAATTTGTCCCCACCTTCGTCAGCCCAGAGTTCGAACTCCACTGGCTTAAAAGATTTTTTTGTCATACTTACTGTCTCAGTATTTTCGGCCTCACCAAAAACCATTGTTTCCTTAACATCTTCGATTATGCCAAAAATAAAAACATAAGATTGTCTTCGTTTGCCAGTCGGAATTATTTGTATTAATCGAGCTTCTTTTTCAAATAATTGGTCACTTGATTCTGAATTAATAAGTAATTGTGCGTTTGGATATTCCCACTTTTCTGGTTTGTCAACTTCTTGCGAGAAACAAAAAATCCCAATCACTAAGAACGTTAATAAGAGAGCTGTTTTTTTCATGGTAATAAATTTAATGTTAAAGATAAAGAATTATCGTTATCAAAAACTATTCCAGTTAAATCATATATTAAGTGTTATTGGAAAAATGTAATTTTTATTGTTGAGTTATCTGTTTTTTTGCATTTTTGAAGTTGTTCCGCTGCAAACAATACAGGATCTTAGCCGTTTATTAACCGTTAAGTAACGGATAAATTTTGTGATACACTGATTCTGTGATACAGTGATTCTGTTTGCAGTTCACTGTTTTTTTGTGCAAATCCATCGGATAACCGAGAACTGAGAACAGTTTTCTGTGATTCAGTGGCTTATTTGGTAGTTAATTCTCCGATTACAGAATAACGATGACCGACTACAAGCTTAAATATGCTTATAATTGTTTTACAAATTCCATTAATTCGCTTGCAAAATTTGTCCAGCTCAATTCCTTTTTTAATTCTTTGATGTTTTCGATAAATGTTGATTGAGGGCAAGTTTCGAAATAATCTTGAATGCCATTTTTGATAAGCTCTACTTCAGGTTTTGGTACAATTAGCCCCGTTTTTTTATCTTGAATAATTTCTGATAGTCCTCCTACATCGGTTGCAATCATAGGTGTTTCAAAGTGATATGAAATTCCAGTAATTCCGCTTTGAGTTGCATTTTTATAGGGTAATATGCAAACATCCGAGGCACCAAAATACACGCTAACTTCTTTGTCTGAAATATATTTTACGTGCTTATGTATGTTCTCTTTATTTGAATTATTATTTATCAAAACATCATATTTATCAAAATTACCATAAACTTCGCCAGCAATCACTAATTGATATGACTTGTCGAGGTTTGAAAAAGCTTTAATTAGTAAATCTAAACCTTTGTAATCACGGATAAATCCAAAAAATAGGATTGTTTTTTTTGTTGTATCAAGTCCTAATTTATGTTGTGCAGTTTTTTTATCTACGATAGGACCGAAATGGTCGTAAAGTGGGTGGGGTAGGAGCTTAACTTTTGCATTTGGGAGATAAAAAAGCAAATCGTTTTTGACTTTCTCCGACATTGCAATAAATCCATCATTTCGTTTTAAAAAATATTTAGTAAATGCTTTGTCAAAAAACTTTTTTTCGTGTGGTATTACATTGTCTAAAATAGTGATAACTTTTGTTTTTTTTTGCATTTTCCCAGCTACATAACCTAAGGAAGGACCAAAATACGACATCCAGTATTTCATTAATAGGATGTCTGGAGAAGATTTTTTGATTTTTGCTGCCACATAAGGCCAGTTTAATGGAAAAGCTGAGTTCAGAACTCTTGTAGTGTCAATAATATCAACGATATCGTCTTCTTTTACCATTTGAGTTTCGCCTGGGAATAAAAGTTTGGGATATTGTGTGGTAAAGGTAAAAGCTTTTACTTCGTGTCCTAAACTTTGCAATTCTCGCATTACAGACGCATTAAATTGAGCAATTCCGCCTCGAAAAGGGTAAAATGTTGATAAATATGATATTTTCATTAGACTTTGTTAAGTTTTAAAATTTCGTCAAAAACAGTTGTTGGTTTTAAATCATACATACATGATTTTTCTCTTTTGCATGAGTTTCCATAAAAACAGTCGCATCCATTTTCGGGTTCCACTATTACACCTCTATTATAAAGATAAAATTCATGTTTGTTAAAAATATTATTCATTAAAATCATTTTCTTCTGTAATGCAGTTGCAATGTGCATCATCATAGATACTTGCGTAACAACAATTTCTAAAGCCGATGTAATTGCAAAAAACTCTTCTAATGAATATGTGCCTGGATACCAAGCTCCTGTTTTATTGGCAAGCATGGTGTTTTTTTCGTCTTCTTGCGGACCACCAAGAATTACAGGAAAAAAACCTGCTTTCAGAAGGAGGTTGATGAGCTCAATCCACATTTCATCTGGCCATAAACGAGTGAGCCATCTATTACCGCAGCCTGTATTTAATCCAATAATTAGTTTGCCCGAGGATTGTTTGAGCATTTTTTCTTTCCATAATTCTGAAAGCTTATGATTATAGTTTAATAAGTACGGCTCATCATTGAACTCAAGATGACAAATCTCAAAAATCTCATCTAAATAATGCTTTGTATTTGCTTGTGAATGATGGTCAAAATATCCCGTAATTAGTTTATGGTCAGCAGCTTTTGTGGCTGCATCGATATGATTATTATTCCAAATAAAACCAAACTTTTCAGCGGAGTCAACTTCGGCTAACAACATACACGCTTCTTCTTCTTTGTCAAGATTAATACTAATATCAAATTTTTTGTTTCGCAAAATATAAAGTGAAGTTTCATTCCATTTATAAATACAGTCAATATCTTCTTTCGGCAATACATCGGGCGAAAGTGTCAACCAACTTATATGGCAATCGGGATGTAGTTCCTTGTACTTAACTACTAAAGGAGTTGTGCGTATAACATCGCCCATAGCTCCCAACTTGATGATTAAAATGCGTTTGCTGATTTTTTGGTAGTGAGAACAATTTTCGCAATCAACATTGTGAACCTTATTGGGTTTACATGGTATTGCACCTTTAAAGTGCTTACAATCGTATTTAACTAATTTAATATCCATAATCGAAATTTATTTAGCAAAATTAAGAAAATATATTAATTGATGAAGATAAAATGCTGAATGTACACTTATTTGTTGTTAAAGTAATGTAGTCCAAGGGGCTTGGGTTACGGGTTTGGATTTGCACTGTGTTGATGCCTGAGATTTTATCGAAGTGAACTTGCCAGCACTGAGCGACGCCGACGTGTCGAAGTAGGTTTTGGCCTTAGCAAAAATGTCTCGAAACCACCGATTACATCTTTAATCTATTTATTACTTTTATGAATTGTTTTTTATAACATTGTTTTAAAATTAAAAAAAAAGTATCATCTTTGTAAACCATAAAAAAAGATAGAAATGACGGAAAAAATACTGATTCTTGATTTTGGTTCACAATACACACAATTAATTGCAAGGAAGGTTAGAGAGTTAAACGTTTACTGTGAGATTTTTCCTTACAATAAGATACCTGAACTTGACAAAAACACAAAAGGTATAATTCTTAGTGGTAGCCCTTTTTCGGTGCGAGATAAAAACGCTCTTAAAATTGATTTGTCAAAAATTAGATCTAAATTTCCTTTATTGGGTATTTGTTATGGGGCACAGTATATGTCTCATTTTTATGGTGGAGAGGTAGCTCCTTCCGAAACAAGAGAATATGGTCGAGCGAACCTAAGTTTTGTCAATGCCGATAATCAGCTGTTAAAAGACATAAGTCTAAATTCTCAAGTCTGGATGTCTCATGGAGATACGATTGTAAATATCCCTGATAATTATAATGTGATTGCATCAACTCACGATGTTAAAGTTGCTGCATATCAGGTAATGGACGAGAAAACATGGGGAATACAGTTTCACCCAGAAGTTTCTCACTCAATCGAAGGCAAAACTTTACTAAAGAATTTTGTAGTTGATATTTGTAAATGCAGACAGGACTGGACACCTGATTCGTTTATCGATAGTACAATAGATGAATTAAAACAAAAAATTGGAAAAGATAAAGTCGTTTTAGGTCTATCGGGTGGCGTTGATAGTACTGTTGCTGCAGTGTTGCTACATAAAGCTGTTGGCAAACAATTAACCTGTATTTTTGTTGATAACGGACTTTTACGCAAGAATGAATTTAATTCGGTTTTAGATTCATACAAAGGAATGGGCTTAAATGTGATTGGTATTGACGCAAAAAATGAGTTCTATTCACAACTTGCTGGAGTAAGCGACCCCGAAACGAAAAGAAAAATAACTGGTAGAGTTTTTATCGAAATATTTGATGCAGAAGCTCATAAAATTGAAAATGTCGTATGGCTTGCCCAAGGAACTATTTATCCTGATGTTATCGAATCAGTTTCGATTAAAGGTCCTTCGGCAACAATAAAATCCCACCATAATGTTGGCGGATTACCCGATTTTATGAAACTTAAAATAGTGGAACCTCTGTACCTATTATTTAAAGATGAAGTTAGAAATGTGGGAAAAGCTCTCGAAATTCCTCATAATATTTTAGGACGACATCCTTTCCCTGGTCCAGGACTTGGAATTAGAATACTTAGCGATATAACTCCCGAAAAAGTGAGAATATTACAAGAAGTTGATGATATTTTTATCTCAGGTCTAAAAGAATGGAAACTTTATGATGAGGTTTGGCAAGCAGGAGCAATGTTATTGCCAGTGCAGTCGGTTGGTGTTATGGGCGACGAAAGAACTTACGAAAATGTAGTGGCACTTAGGGCTGTTCACTCAACAGACGGAATGACGGCCGATTGGGTGCATCTTCCTTATGAGTTTCTTGCAAAAATATCAAATAGTATTATTAACAAAGTTCGCGGTGTTAACAGAGTGGTATATGATATAAGCTCAAAACCACCGGCAACTATTGAATGGGAATAATACCAAAATTAGATGTTCTTTTATAAAAAACTCGAAAATATCGAGAAAAAAACCTTTGCGTTACACTTTATTTATAGCATTATAGAGGGAGTTGTTGTAGGAGTAACATTGATGAATGAGTTTGTTTTTCTTCGTAGTTTAAAAGGCTCTGAATTCCTTACCGGAATTTTGTTTTTTGTAAGTGTTGTAGTGTTTTTGAGTCTAATTCTTTTTAATGAATTAATTCGCCGATGTAACGATAAAAAAAAGTTGATACGTGTTACAGCACTAGTAACTAGGCTGCCTTTATTACTGTTCATATTCTTTCCAAATCAACTAAGTGAGACAGGTAACTTGGCAACTCATTTGGTCTTTATTATGATTTTCTTTTTCTATTTTTTGGGAACTACAATCACTTTGCCAACCATCAATCTGTTATTAAAAAATAGCTACAAAAATAATAATTTTGGAAAATTGTACGGTTATAGTGCAACAGCAAATAAATTGGCAGTTTTAATTGGTACGTTTGTTTTTGGACAAATGCTTTATCAAAACTATTTTGTTTTTCGATTTGTCTATCCTTCAATTGGCTTATTGAGTATTGTTGCTTTATTTACACTATCAACTATCCCATTTAAACAAACCGAAATTATTATTAAAAATAAATTAGCAACATCATTAAAGAATTCTGTGAAAAGAATGTACGCTATTTAAAAAAATGACAAAGCTTTTTTCCATTTTGAACTAGCCTTTTTTTCTTATGGGATTGCATTTATGATTACGTCTCCAGTAATTACATTTTTTCTTGAGTCATTTATGGAGCTAAGTTATGCTGGGATATCAACGTATAAGGCGGCGGCTGGAATAATCACTGTAATTGCTTTGCCTCTCTTAGGAATTCTTAGCGACAAAATTGACCCACGACGATTTGGCATAATTAATTTTAGTGCTATGTTAGTTTATGTGTTTTTTATTATGATAACAGAATATATACAGCAATATACAGTAGTGGCAAATGTCGAAATTTATTATACTCTTGTTGTTGCATTTTTTGCTTTTGGGATTTTTAATGCCGCAGGACTATTATCATGGAACATAGGCTCATCTTTTTTTAGCAAAACTGCAAACGATTCGGCGGATTATCAATCTGTTCATATCTCGCTTACTGGCATACGATCCTTAATGGCTCCTATAGGAGTTTTAATTTACACAATAATTGGATATAAATATACTTTTGGAATTTCAATATTTTTTCTAATTTTAGCAATTGGAATTTTAATGATCTCGACAAGAAAAAAATAATAATAAAATGACAAAAAAAGATTTTAAATACAAAGATGCTTTGAGCGAGCTTGAAGACATACTGCACGAGATAGAAAACGGAGAACCCGACCTTGATACGCTCAGTGAAAAAGTTAAAAGAGCTACTTTTCTGATTAAAGAATGTAAAACAAGATTGCGAAAGACATCAGAAGAGATAGATAGTATTCTCGAAGACTGGGAAAATGGAGAATAAAAATTAAAACATTATAGGGTTTAAATAAGAAGGCTAATTAAAACTAAATAAAATATCATTCAAACTTAGTATTTCGTCAGAAATTTATAACTTTGTCAGTTAAATATTTCTAAAAAAAACAATCAAAAAAATGGGATTTAACAAAATAATTGGTAGTATATTTGGGTCAAAAGCAGACAGAGATATGAAACTTATCCAGCCTTATCTGGAAAAAGTATTAGCTATAGAGTCAGAGATTATCATTTTAAGTAATGATGAGCTTAGAGAAAGAGCATATAAACTTAAATTGGGGATACAGGAATTTATTAAGGAAGATAAGAACGAAATAAATCAACTTAAAGAAAAAGCAGCATCTTTAGATATTTGGGAACGCGAAGATATTTTTAATGAAATTGATAAAATTGAGGGGACTATAGATGAAAAGTTAGAAGGATACTTATTGTCAATTTTACCCGAAGCGTTTGCAATTGTTAAAGATACGGCACGCCGTTTTAAAGAAAATCAAGAGATAGAGGTTACAGCATCTGAATTTGATCGTTCTTTGGCAGCTTCGCATGATTTTGTTGATATTAAAGGCGATAAAGCTATCTGGAAAAACTCTTGGGTTGCTGGAGGAAATAAAATTGTTTGGGATATGGTACATTATGATGTCCAAATAATTGGTGGCGTTGCTCTTCATCAAGGAAAAATTGCTGAAATGGCTACTGGTGAGGGAAAAACTCTTGTCGCAACATTTCCTGTTTTTCTCAATGCTCTTACAGGCAGAGGTGTGCATCTTGTTACTGTAAACGATTATCTTGCAAAACGTGATACAGAGTGGATGGGACCTATGTATATGTTTCATGGACTCTCTGTTGATTGTGTCGATAAGCACGAGCCAAACAGCGACAACCGTCGTAAAGCTTATGCCGCTGATGTTACATTTGGTACTAATAATGAGTTCGGGTTTGATTATCTTAGAGACAATATGGCTCTTAGTCCTTCTGACCTTGTACAACGTAAGCATAATTACGCAATCGTGGATGAGGTTGACTCCGTTTTAATTGATGATGCCAGAACGCCACTTATTATTTCAGGACCAACCCCAAAAGGCGAAGACCAACTTTTTGACGAACTAAAACCGCAAGTGCAAAAATTGGTAAATGCTCAAAAAACTCTTTTTAATACAATTTTTGCTGATGCAAAAAAACTACTTGCGAGCGGAAACGAAAAAGATGGAGGATTTAAATTACTGCAATCATTTAAAGCTTTACCAAAAACAAAACCACTAATAAAGTTTTTAAGTGAGCAAGGAATGAAAGCTCTACTCCAAAAAACCGAAAATCAGTACATGGCTGATAATAATAAAAACATGCATCTAGTTACTGATGATTTGTTTTTTGTTATTGATGAGAAACTTAACTCTATCGAACCTACCGATAAAGGTTTTGATTTATTGACAAGCTCGGCCGAAGACTCTAACTTTTTTGTATTGCCAGATATCTCTGTGGAACTTACCAAAATTGATGAGTCAAATCTTTCGGATACTGAAAAACTCAACCAAAAGGACCAAATAATTAGTGAATATTCAATCAAATCAGAACGGATTCATACTGTTAATCAGCTACTAAAAGCATATACACTTTTTGAAATGGATGTGGAGTATGTAGTAATTGACAACAAAGTAAAAATTGTTGATGAGCAAACAGGACGTATAATGGAAGGTCGTCGATACTCCGACGGATTGCATCAGGCCATTGAAGCTAAAGAAAATGTAAAGATTGAAGCTGCTACTCAAACTTATGCAACCATTACGCTGCAAAATTATTTTAGAATGTATCACAAACTCGCTGGTATGACAGGTACTGCCGAAACAGAAGCTGGTGAGTTTTGGGATATTTATAAGCTTGATGTTATGGTAATTCCTACAAATCGACCTATAGTAAGAGACGATTTTGAAGATCTTGTTTATAAAACAACCCGAGAAAAATATTCAGCAGTTATAAATGAAGTTGAAAAATTAATCAAAGTCGGACGCCCAGTTTTGGTTGGAACAACATCAGTAGAAGTATCAGAGTTATTAAGCAAAATTCTTGCCCGTAAAGGGATTAAGCATAACGTACTTAATGCAAAATTACATAAAAAAGAAGCAGACATTGTAGTAGAGGCTGGATACTCTAGTAATGTTACAATTGCAACTAATATGGCTGGTCGTGGTACCGACATTAAATTAAGTGATGCTGTTAAAGAGGCTGGAGGTCTAGCAATTGTTGGTACCGAAAGACACGAATCAAGACGAGTTGACAGACAGTTGAGAGGTCGTGCTGGTCGTCAAGGAGACCCCGGGTCTTCGCAGTTTTTTGTCTCTCTCGAAGATGATCTTATGAGGCTGTTTGGCTCGGATAGAATAGCTAAAATGATGGACAGAATGGGATTAAAAGAAGGTGAAGTAATTCAGCATTCAATGATCTCAAAATCTATTGAGAGAGCACAAACAAAAGTAGAGGAAAATAATTTTGGCGTTCGTAAAAGATTATTAGAATATGACGATGTAATGAACGCTCAACGTACTGTCATCTATAAAAAAAGACGCAATGCTCTGGATGGAGAACGACTTGGTGCAGATGTAGCAAATATGATTTACGACTTGTGTGTGAGTTTTGTTGAAGACTTTTATGGAATCCTTGATTTTGATGAGTTGAAATTGGAAACTTATAGAGTGCTTTCTATTCAACTTAATCTGTCCGAACAAGAATATGCAAACCTGTCGAACAACGAATTTACTGAATATCTGTATGAAAATTTACGAGAAACACATAAACGAAAATCTGAAGCCATTGCAAGTCAAGCCTACCCCGTTATTAAAACTGTTTATGAAAACAATGCTAGCCAATATGAAAATATTCTAGTTCCCGTTTCGGATGGCAAAAAAGTTTATAATGTAGTTGTTAATCTTGAAAAGACGTATAATACGCAGGGTACAGAAATTGTTGTTGCATATAATAAAACTGTAGTACTAAAAACTATTGACGATTTTTGGAAAGAACATCTCCGCGAGATGGACGATTTGAGGCAATCTGTGCAAGCGGCATCGTATGAACAAAAAGACCCATTATTAATTTATAAATTGGAGTCTTTTAATTTGTTTAAAACTATGCTAGATAAAATCAATAAAGTGGTGGTTGTAACTTTAATGAAAGGGTATATTCCTGTTGAAAATGCCGAGCAAGTAAAAGAGGCTAGAGTAAAATCAAAACTCGATTTAAGCAAAATGAAAACTGGTCGTGAAGATCCAGGATACAATGACCCGAGCAAAGGAAAATCTAAACCAGAACCAGTACGTGTTGAAAAGAAAGTTGGAAGAAATGATCCATGCCCCTGTGGTAGCGGAAAAAAATACAAACATTGTCATGGGTTAAACGAATAAGTAGTAAAGTATTATTTTATGGTGCAATTGTTGATAAAATAAAAATACAAATTGCGAAAAAATTATTACTTTTGCTAAGAATATACATTATAGGTGGTTGATTACTAAAATAAATAAAAATTTTAAATGAAACTCTAAATACAAATAGCTATGAATAAAAAACTTTTATTTTTTGTTTTATTCTGCATGATGTTTTCTGTAGTTTTTGCACAGAAAACAGAAACAGATACTTCGCAGATTGTGATACCAATAAAAATCGGTTTCGAAGGAGATGCTGCTGTTGAGGATACGACAAGTACGCTGATAGTTGCTGAAGATCAACAGGCAAATATTGCTTACAATGATGGAGTGCAGTTTTATCAGCAAAATCAATTTGATGCCTCAATCCAAAGCTTTACACAAGCATTGCAATTAAATCCAGACCTTACAAAAGCACTTTATGGAAGAGGAACTAGTTATATCCAAAAAAAGGAATATCAAAAAGCCATAGACGATTTAATAAAGTATGGCGAAAAATTTAAAGATGATGCTAATGTTGTCTATCTTAAAGGTTATTGTGCTTATTATCTTGAGCAAAATGAACTGGCGGTTCAGGCTTTTAACAAAGCTATTAGCATGGGATACGAAGATGTAAATATGTATTACTTTATGGGAGTTATGAAATTTAACGAAAGTAAATACGAAGAAGCCATCCCTCACTTTAATAATGCTATCAAAATTGACCCAAATCACTATTTCTCATACAATGATAGAGGATCAGCAAACCGAATGTTAGAAAAATATGATGATGCAATAGCTGATTATAACAAAGCTATCGAAATAAATGGAGACTTGGCTCTTTTATATAATAATTTAGGAAGTGCTAAAAGATTGAAAAAAGATTATGATGGAGCCGTCAAAGCGTATGATATAGCATTATCTAAAGATGCGGAATACCATGTTGCAATAAATAATAAAGCAATCACACTTTATGAATCTGGTAAATACGAAGAAGCTATTGAGGTTTTTAGAGATGTGCTGAAACTTAAAAAAGACTATGCTTATGCATATAATAATATCGGACTGTGTTATTATAAATTGAAAGATTACGAGTCTGCGATCGAAGCCTTCTCCACCGCAATCTCCATGAATCAGGAATATGCTTATGCCTATATACATAGAGGGTCTGCAAAAGAGATGCTTAGAAATATGGAAGGAGCATGCGATGACTGGAAAAAAGCACAGGAACTTGGCCTTGATGTCGCCGAAGAGTATTGTTCAGTTTGTATTGAGTATAAAAAATAAACTAAGAAATTATGAAAAACCAATATATTATAATAGTTACACTTTTAGTAATCTTGAGTTTTGCATTTACGACATCAGAAGCACAGGTGTCTGTCGAAATCAATAAAAAAGAGTTTAAACAAGGAAAAAATGGCTTTAAAGATGCTATGTCATCCGTTAAGTATGCTGATGAGTTCTACTCTAAAGGACACCCAGGTGCATACCGAATGGCCTTAACTGAATACCTAAAAGCTTATGAGTATAATCAGCATTATCCAGAACTAAACTATAAAATCGGAGCTTGTTACTTGTATTCAACCGAAAAAGCTAAAGCAATCGACTTTCTTAATAAAGCATATAAGGCAAAGCCAGGAGTCGCTGAGGATATTTTTTATCTCTTAGGTTGGGCAAATCAGTTAGCATATAATTTTGATGAAGCAATAGACTTTTTTAGGAAATATAAAAATGCGCAACCGCAAGAAAAATCAAAAAAGAAAAATGATGTTGTCGCAGTTTATGATGTTGACAAAAAAATAAATGAATGTGAAGTTGGTAAAAAACTTCTTGCAAAACCAATAAGAGTTTTTATTGACAATCTTGGACCAGCAATAAATTCAAAATACCCCGATTATGGACCAGTAATTACCACTGACGAATCGCTAGTTATTTTTACTTCACGCCGTGAGGGTAGTACAGGCGGAGAAATTGACCCTAATGACCTTTTGTATTATGAAGATCTTTATATTGCCTATAACGATGAGAAAAAAGCTTGGTCACAAGCAATAAATATGAGAACTCTTAATACAGAAGGACACGATGCATCGGTTGGGTTATCGCCTGATGGACAGATACTTTATACATATAAAGGCGTTCCAGATGGTACACTTTTCGAAAGTAAACTAGAAGGAGATAGTTGGAGTAAACCTAAGGAAATGAATAAAAATATAAATACTAAATTTCACGAAACCTCTGCATCTATTTCGTATGACAGTAAACAACTTTATTTTGTCTCCGATCGTGATAAAGATGGATTTGGAAAGAAATCTTATGGTGGTAAAGATATTTTTGTTTGCGAGAAGCTAGATAATGGAAAATGGGGACAGGCAAAAAACGTTGGGGCACCAATTAATACTAAATACGATGAAGAAGGTGTTTTTATGCACCCTGATGGAGTTACTATGTATTTCTGTTCAAAACGAGAAGGCTCTATGGGTGGATATGATATTTTTTACTCTGAAAATGATGGTGCAGGTAATTGGGGAGAACCAGTAAATATCGGATATCCTGTAAATACTCCAGATGATGATGTGTTTTTTGTTGTTGCTGGTAATGCCAGATATGCTTATTACTCAAGTTCAAGAGATGACGGTTATGGCTTGCAAGACATATATCGAATTACTTTCCTTGGCCCAGAAAAAATGATGGTGGTGGGTAGCGAAGATATCTTAATTGCAAGTTCAACCGCTACTATACAACAAAAAGTTGAGCAAGAAGTTGTTGAGGTAAAAAAAGTGCGTCTTACAATCATGAAAGGTACAGTAACTGATGCTTTAAGCGAAGCTCCAATTGAAGCAAGCATCGAAATCGTTGATAATGATAAAAACGAATTGATAACAACTATTAATTCAAATAGCAAGACAGGTAAATATTTGGTAAGTTTACCTTCGGGTAAAAACTACGGTATTGCTGTAAAAGCTGACGGATACTTGTTCTATAGTGAAAATATTGATATCCCCGAAGCGACTGCTTATCAGGAAGTAACAAAAGACGTTGTGTTGAGTAAAGTAGGGATAGGATCAAAAATCGTTCTTAAAAACATTTTCTTTGATTATGGAAAAGAAACGCTTCGTGAAACTTCATTTCCTGAACTGGAACGTCTGGTTGCATTGTTAAATTCTTATCCAAATATGACTATAGAAATAGGTGGACACACTGATAGCCACGGTGGACTACAGTTTAATACACAATTGTCAGAAGCTCGTGCAAAATCTGTTGTGGATTTTCTAGTTGATAAAGGAATTAGCAAACCTAGGCTTACTTATAAAGGTTATGCCTATTTGCAACCTATTGCAACAAACGATACTGACGAAGGAAGACAACAAAATAGACGTGTTGAATTTAAAGTTGTTAGTATTAAATAAATTATTATTATGTATATGCTGCTATTGGATATAAAAGCCAGTAGCAGTATGTTTTTATAAAACCTATGGGTAAATATTTTATTATGAAGAACTTAGTGTTGTTTTTTATTGCAGTTTTTGTCTTTTCTGCCTCCTTTTCACAAAAAGATATTGCTTTTACAAAAGGAAACTTTCCAAATCAGTCAAATGAACTTTCAATAGCAAAAAAGCAAATAAAGAGTGCTAATATCTTAGTTTATAATGAAACAAATAAAATTGAGGAAGGACTAAAACTTTACATGAAAGCCTACGAGTTTAATCCAAACAACTCGGATCTTAATTTTAAGATTGGGTATTGTTATTACAATACTACACAAAAATATGATTGCTTGGCATACTTTCAAAAAGCTTACGATCTTAACCAAAATGTTGATAAAAAAATTAATTATTATCTAGCAAGGGCTTATCACTTGAATTACAGATTCGATGAGGCTATAAAGTTTTATTCAAAATATGTTTCAGGACTTAAAAATGAGGAAGAGGTTGAAAATATTAATAAGTGCATCACAGAATGTCGTAATGGAAAAGAAATATTAAAAGATACTACAAAAGTTGAGATTATTAATCTAGGCGAAAATATAAATACTGAGTATCGCGAGTATGGACCTATGATTACCGCAGATGGCTCAAAATTGTACTTTACCTCTCGCCGAAAAGGAACAACTGGAGGACAAATTGCTGAGGATGGTATGTATTATGAAGATATTTATGAATCTACGAAAACTGAAACAGGTTGGACAAAAGCACGAAGTGTAGGATCGCCATTAAACTCAAAACTGCACGATGCTGTTGTAGGATTATCGCCAGATGGACAAAGTTTATTCGTTTATGTAGATCAAAGTGGTGGCGATTTGTATGTCTCAAAACTTAGAGGTAGCCGATGGTCTAAGCCAGTCTCTATATCAGATAAAATAAATACTAAATATCACGAATCTTCAGCATGTATTTCTTATGACAATAAAACTTTGTATTTTATTTCTGATAATCCTGAACTCTCCTATGGCGGACGCGATATTTTTTACTCTACACTTGATAAAAATGGAAATTGGTCTGCACCAACAAATATAGGACCTGTTGTAAATACAAAATACGACGAGGTGGACTTATTTCTCCATCCTGATGGGCGTACAGTCTATTTTAGCTCTAAAGGTCATAATACTATGGGCGGATATGATATCTTTAAAACCACAAAAGACAAAGACGGAAACTGGTCAACTCCTGTAAACCTTGGATATCCAATTAACACGCCGCTTGACGATGCTTTTTTTGTAACAACAGCTAGTGGTAAAACGGCTTATTTCGCTTCTGTAAGACCAGAAGGAATGGGACTGCACGATATTTATGAATTGAGATTCCCAGAAGATGAAGAAACAACACCAGAAGAGGATAAGGTTTTCTTAACGCTGGTTAAAGGTGTTGTTACCGATAAAACAACATCTTTTCCATTAGAAGCAACTGTGGAAATAATTGATAATAATGCAAACGAAGTTGTTGCAACTTTTACTACAAATAGTCAAACGGGTGCTTATATTGTAAATTTACCCTCTGGAAAAAACTATGGCTTAAATGTAAATAAAGACAGATACCTTTTTCATTCCGAGAATTTTAATCTAGCAGACACATCTGCTTATCAAGAAATTACTATAAATATCGAACTGCAAAGAATCGAAGTAGGAACAACAATTGTGTTAAAAAATATTTTCTTCGATTACGATAAAGCTACACTTAGACCAGAGTCTTCCGCTGAATTAGACAGAGTCGTTAATATTCTTGATAAACAGCCAAAACTTAAAATCGAAATCTCAGGACATACCGATAATAAAGGAGGCTTAACTTATAATAAAGAGTTGTCTAAATCAAGAGCCAAAACTGTTGTCGATTATTTTATTGAAAAAGGAATTGCAAAAGACAGGCTAACTTATGAGGGATATGCGTTTGAAAAACCAATTGCAACTAACGATACTGATGAAGGACGCCAGCTAAACAGAAGAGTCGAGTTTAAAGTACTGAGCAACGATTAGGATTATTTATTGATGGTTATCGACCAATAATGTTTTTTAATTAAAAATGACTGTTTTGTATAATTTGTGGGTCCCTCTGCAACTATTCATGTTATATTTTAGTTTAGTTTTAATTATAACTAATAGGTTTTGTTAGTTACTTTTTTAGTTAGGATTAATTATTTTATGATGAAAAAAATATTCTTATTATTTGTTTTTGCTTATTCAAGTTTTTTTATGTTTGCTCAGGATGATGAATCGTGGCATTGCTTAACTGATGAAATATATCAAGAAATACTGCGAACAAACCCTGATGCAGTAAAGGAAAGAGCAAAATTGCAAAAATTTGTTGAAAATCACATTCAAAATGCTCCGAAATCTGATGAAATATATATAGTTCCTGTAGTTTTTCATGTTGTACATTATTATGGAGTAGAAAGCATTACTTATGAGCAAATTGAGGGTGCAGTTGATTTTATGAATAAGGACTTCAATCGTTTAAGAACTGATACAGCTAGTATAATTGAAGCGTTTAAGCCAATCGCTGCTGAGTGTAATATTGAGTTTAGACTAGCTAGGAAAGATCCCAATGGCAATTGTACGATGGGAGTAACTCGTACAGTGTCAGAAACTACTTTTAGAGGAGGTGAGCAAGCTAAAGAAGCTGCTCCGACATGGCCACCTGATAAGTATCTCAATGTTTGGGTGGTTAATTCTTTGCCTCATGGTGCTGCTGGATGGTCATATTATCCCGGTACTGCTCCTTATGGTTCTGATGGTGTTATTCTATTGCATGATTATGTCGGTATTACTGGAACAAGTTCGTTGGGACATGGTAGTACACTTACCCATGAAGTTGGACATTATCTTAATCTTGCACATCCATGGGGATCAACAAATGAACCAGGAGTTTACGCAAATTGTGATGTGGATGATGGTATCGAAGATACACCTAATACTATTGGTCATACAACTTGTTCGGTATATGCAGCTACTTGTGGCTCTTTGGATAATGTGCAAAATTTTATGGAATACAGCTATTGCACTAAAATGTTTACTAATGGACAGTCTCAAATGATGAGAGCAGTACTCAACTCGTCAGTCGCAGATAGAAGTAATTTAATTACAGAGGAAAATCTTACTGCTACTGGTACAAATAACAGCTATATCGAAGAAACGTGTCCTCCTGTGGCTGATTTTATTGGAAATAAAAAAATCGGCTGCGAAGGATTTAACGTAGAGTATAATAACTTATCATACGGTACAAATCAAATTGATGCACTTAGTTGGACTTTTAGCGGTGGAATGCCCGAAATATCTAATGATGAAAATCCAATTGTTTATTATGATTCAAAAGGAGAATATAATGTTGAGCTTACAACGGTAAACAGTGTGGACTCCAATACTAAAAATGCTACAAATTATATTAGAGTTTATGATAAACAGGATGCATATACATTGCCATACACAGAGTCGTTCGAAACTGATGACTTTCCAAGAATTACGGGAAATCCCAATAACGATTTTTATATCGAAAGTAGAGGGCAAAAGCATTGGGAACAAACTGAATACGGAGCTGAGGGTAAAGCGGTAAGGATTGTTAATAGGGGGAATGAAATAGGAACTATAAATCGAATTTATCTACCAAATTTGAAAATAGTAGATACTAATAAGCAAATTTCTGTTAGCTTTAAAGCGGCTTATGGAAAGTTTGGAACTGCTGAGGGTGATAGAATCCATATTTATATTTCAACCAACTGTGGCGACTCATTACGCATTAGATCTATAATAACTGGAACACGTCTTATTTCTACTTATACATCTGTAAATAATACCTATGTGCCGACGCCTGATGATTGGAAAACTCACAGTTTTGTAATTGAACCTCATATGCTTAACGGAGAAAATTTAAGGGTAATGGTTCAGGTCGAAGCTGGAGAAGGAAATGCACTTTATATTGACGAGTTTAACTTTGATTACACCAGCGATATTGGTAACATCCAAAATCCAAATCTTGTTAATGTCTTTCCAAATCCTACAAATGGAAGCCTGTTTATAGAAAATCAATTGCTCGCATCAGATTATACCATTCAAATATTTGATGCAATGGGAAAAATGCTTTTTGAAACAATAACTTCAAATGAAATTTATGACGCATCGAGTTTTCTTGAGAATAAACCATCTGGTTTATACCTTGTGAAAATTAAAACAAAAGATGGGGATGAGATTATTAAAGTAAATAAAGCTAAGTGATAGTAAGAGTTCAGATTGAGAAGTTATTTTTTTAAGCTAAACCCGATTCCTGATTCTATATAATGTGCTTTAAAACCATAAGCTTTTATTGTAGCATTAATAAAAAAGTTATTAAAAACATAGTATCTAATACCAAAACGTGAATACATAAAATCGTAGGGCTTAACTGTGTTGTAGTAATAGAACCCTATATAACTCAAAAGGCTAATTTTTTTATAAACTAATTCGTGTCCAATGCTTATTCCTGCTCTTATAATTTCGGAGGGCGTGTTATTAACTTGTACAAGTGTGTCTCCTCTTTCATCGTACCAATAGTATAAATTCTCATTGTAAAAAACATCACCCGAAACACCTACTTTGCCAATTTTAGAATATATGTAATTGTATGTTAGCGAGCCAGTGCTACATAAAAAACCACCTCCACGCCCGTTAGGTTGTACAGAATATTCATCAGCTGTTACTAAACTTGCCATAATTGTAAATTCATTTCTTTTTTTAGGTTTTTCGTTTCCTTTGGTAAGGTTTTCTTGTCTGTCAATTTGATTTAATTGATATGCGAGTCCAAGCGAAAAGTTTATTTGATTAAGACCCAAATTCGGTTTTTTTACGGAACCGTTTGAAAAATGGACTAAGCCACCGCTTAATCTAATTGTAAAAGGCTGGTTTGGCATTTTGTATTTTAGACCGAGATCAAGCTTGAAAAAAAAATTCACATTTGTTCCAATTGCAATATGTTCAGGATTATCAATTTTATTATATGATTTGGTAAGATAGGTTAAACCGCCATTTATTCTTGTTGTGAGCATTAGATTTTGACTCTGAAAAAAAGCAAACTCCATAAATGAGTAAGCAGCAAATGATTGCCCTAATACTTTAGGGTTTCCTAAGTTTTGCCACATTATGCCATAACCTGTATAAGGGCTATTGTATTTTACATCGTAAAAATTATTTCTGCCATGGTCGAAATAAAAGCATAAATCAATTCCATAAGCTGGTTTTTGTGCTAATCCTTCCATACCAATACGGTGAGGAGCTACAAAACCACTATTTAATCTAAATTCTGTATTATATAATTTTTGTGAGAATAGAAAAACTGGGTAAAAAGTTAAAAATATTATTAAAAATCTTTTCATAGTTTATATTTAATTCTAATCTCCGATTTTCTTTTTAAACTCAGTAATTGACTTGCACTTCCTTCTCTAATAGCGATTTCAAGAAGTCCGAGTGAGTTGAATATGCACACAATATCTCCTTTATCAACTTCTTTATATGCTTTGTGAACATATTTTGACCTGTAAAGATTTGAGTTAATTAAAATTTTAAATTTTGTATCTCCAATATTCGTTTCAAAAAGCTCTTTACTTATGTTGCTAACTGCATTACCATAAGAGTCTATATATATAACTTCGCCATTTATTGTATTTGTCTCTATACTTGGCAGAAGTTCTGGGAATCTTTTATAATCAGTACTTTTTATTCCTAGTTCTTCGATATTACCATTTTTCATAATAACTAAAGCAATATTACTAAAAATACTAAGTTCTGTAAAAGATGACCCCTCAAATGCAAACCCTGTTTCGATAACAATGGCTGGTTTAGGTTCATTTCCAAATAATAAGCCTGCAATACCGTTATCGTTTAAAATAAAAAACTGACTAAGATGAGATAATACGATAACTTTGCCATTTTCATCTGGTTCGCTATCAACTCCAACAATATGAATTGTACCAGAAGGGAACTGTTTGTACGTGCTTTTTAATACAAATGCTGCTTGGGCAATTGAAAACGACTCAATATTATGCGAAATGTCCACAAAAACAGTGCTAGGAACTTTCGATAATATAGCAGCTTTGACAGCTCCTATATAGTAATCGCTTCGTCCCCAGTCGGTTGTTAAGGTAATAATTGTTGACATTTGATAATTATTAATAATTGTTTATAAATTAAATCAAAAAAATCTGTTTAAAGTTAAAAAATAGTTTTATTTGTAACTACAAAACTATGATAAATTTATTAAATGACCGAAAAAAGTATTTTAATTGAAGTTTCTGATTTGAATAAATTTTATGGTGTCCGTGAAGCAAACATTGAGGCACTAGAAAGATTATTCCCCCGCTTAAAAATTGTGGTGCGTGGAGATGTAATAAAAGTTATGGGTGATGCCGATAAAATTCAAATCTTTGAACAAAAATTGGAGGCTTTAATTACCCATTTTGAAAAATATAACAATATCTCTGTAAAAGATATAAAACAAATTGTTGCTAATAAAGATAATAAATCTGATGCCGAAAGAGATAATGCAACTCTTTTATACAGTGTGAGTGGTAAACCTGTGCGTGCGAGAACGAAAAACCAAAAGTTGTTAGTAGATGAATCCTTGAAAAACGATTTACTTTTTGCAATTGGACCAGCTGGAACTGGAAAAACATATACATCTATCGCACTTGCGGTAAGTGCATTAAAGGAAATGAGAGTAAAAAAAATAATTTTGTCGCGTCCAGCAGTAGAAGCAGGAGAAAATTTGGGCTTTTTACCAGGCGATTTACGCGAAAAATTAGACCCCTATCTACAACCACTTTATGATGCACTTTTAGATATGATACCGCATAAAAAACTTGAAAAATATATAGAAGAAAGAATTATCCAAATTGCTCCTCTCGCTTTTATGAGAGGACGTACACTTAGCGATTCGTTTGTAATTTTAGATGAAGCACAAAATGCAACTTATACTCAGCTTAAAATGTTTCTTACCAGAATGGGAGAAAATTCAAAATTTATTGTTACTGGCGACTTAACACAAATAGATTTGCCAAAAAAAGTCGAATCTGGATTAGTGTCAGCAAAGAAAATATTGGCGAATATTAACGAAATATCATTTGTCGAATTTAATAAATCTGATATTGTTAGGCATAAAGTAGTAACTCGAATAGTTGAGGCGTACGAAAAATCTGAAGAAAATCTTAATAAAACCAAATAGTATGAAAGCTCTAATAAAAACTAACTTTAATTTTAAAAATCAACAACAACTATATGTAGGTAAAGTACGCGATGTTTATAGTATTGCTGATGAGCTTATGATTATGATTGTTACAGATAGAATCTCTGCTTTTGATGTTGTGTTGCCAAAAGGTATTCCTTTTAAAGGTCAAGTGCTAAATCAAATAGCAGCAATATTTCTTGATGCAACTGCTGATATAGTGCCAAATTGGAAAATTAGTAGCCCAGACCCAATGGTTACTGTTGGTCACAAATGTGAACCTTATCCAGTTGAGATGATTGTAAGGGCATACCTTACTGGTAGTAGTTGGAGGGAATATAAAAATGGAGCACGCGAAATTTGCGGAGTTCAAATCCCTGATGGAATGAAAGAACATCAAGCTTTTGATAAGCCAATTATAACGCCTACAACTAAAGCCAATCAAGGTTTCCATGACGAAAATATTACTCGAGAGCAAATCATATCACAAAAACTAATTACCGAAGAAGAATATACTCAACTCGAAGATTATTCGCTCAGACTTTTTGAAAGAGGAACGCAAATCGCGAAAGAAAAAGGTCTTATATTAGTTGACACTAAATATGAATTTGGAAAAAAGAACGACCAAATATTTTTAATCGACGAAATTCATACTCCAGATTCATCCCGATATTTTTATCTTGATACGTATCAGAGTAGATTTGATGCCGGAGAAAATCAACACCAACTTTCAAAGGAATTTGTACGCGAATGGTTGATGGAAAACAACTTTAAGGGGCAGGAGGGAGAGATGCTCCCCGAAATGACTAATGAAATAGTGAATAGTATATCGGAGAGATATATCGAATTATTTGAAAAAATCACAGGCGAAACTTTTGTTAAAGCCGATGTAAATGATCTCGAGAATCGGATATTTAATAATGTTAGTGGGTTTTTGAAGTAGTAATCCATTGGATTACAGAATCACAGAATCACAGAATCACTGGATCACAGAATCACTGGATCACAGAATCACTGGATCACAGAATCACTGGATCACTGGATTACTGGATCACAGCAAAAACCTTTTATTACAGTATATGCACACATACAGCCAAAAATTGTTGGCATATAGCTAACTGTACCGACATTCGATTTTTTATTTTGGCTTTCTTCTTTTATGATTGCATCCTTATTTGTTTCTTGAGTGCTAAAAACAACGGTAATGCCTTTATAAATCCCAATTCGGTGCAATCGTTTTCGAAGTACTCTAGCTAAGTTACAATTGTACGATTTAGAGATATCAGTAATTTTTATGCTCGTAGGGTCTGTTTTTCCACCCGAGCCCATGCTGCTTACTAAAGGGATATTGTTTTCGTAGCAAACTCTAATTAATTTTAGTTTTGGCGATAAGGTATCTATTGCATCAACAACAAAATCCCAACCTTCTAAGAGTGTTTGTTCAAGTTTTTCTTCTTTTAAAAACTCATTTCTGATACTTAAATTTAACTTAGGATTTATTGATAATAGCCTTTCTTTTAGGGCTTCGGTTTTTAAAGTTCCAATATTATTATGTGTAGCGATAATTTGTCTGTTTATATTAGTTTCGGAGATGGTGTCGTCATCAACAATACAAAGATTTCCAATTCCAGCTCTTACCAATTGTTCCGCCGCTGCACCTCCAACTCCTCCTAATCCACAAATTAATATGCGAGATTTGTTAAGTTTTTCTAAGTTTTCGTTGCCTATTAATAATTTTGTTCTTTCACGCCACATTTAGTCCAATTCTTTTTAAATTATTAA
>CAYNKH010000024.1:0-25930 GCA_964397745.1 uncultured Bacteroidales bacterium
CTGCATATAGATTTAATAAATATATTATATGATAAAAAATACGATTCAATTATTAGCTAAAGTCTCTAACTGGAAATTTATTATTCCCTTCTTTTTATTTACCGCATTTTGGCTGTATCTTTTTAATGTAGGACAAAAAGAAATGAGTGAAATTGCTGGAGAAGAGGTTGTTCTAATTGACCTTTGGAGTGGATATGATTTAGAGGAAATTACTGCTTTTTTTGAACTGCTTAAACCAGAGGGTAGAGCAATTCACCAACAACTGACAGGTATAAATGATATGATTTTTCCTTTTGCCTACGGTCCATTGCTTATCTTAGTTTTTGCTTTGATTCTGAAAAACATATTTGGAAAAAATTCTAAGTGGTTGTTACTTTCTTTGTTCCCATTATTGACTATGGGCGTTGATTATTTAGAGAATTTTAATACTCTATTAATGCTAAAATCTTATCCCAATATTTCGGAAGTAATTGTAAATAAAGGTTCTTCTTTTACAGAAATAAAAAATTTATCTACCCTAATTATTAAAATCTTATTTATCTTACTAAGCATTGTTTGGATAGCGACAATGACAAAGAATTTGGTAGTAAAAAAAGAAAATAAACCTTAATCGGACTAAGTTTAGTGGATTATCAAGGGTAAAAATTATTTAGGTTTGATAAAATGTGAATTTTGTGATAGACCCTAAATATTTTTTATCACATCAAAATCCAAAATAATTTGATAAAACAAACCTTGTGTTTATAAAATGTATATATTTGTTGAACAAACAAACAAAAAATCGTGATATGAAAAAAGTATTTCCAATTCTGATGTTAATCATGTGTTTTAGCTTATTTGCAGCAGCTCAGAACATTTATAAAGCAAATGCAAAAGTAGAAAAGGTAACAGTCTATTTGTATGGAGCGGAGGTTAAAGCAAAGGCTAATCTTAATTTAGCAAAAGGACGAGGAGTGTTTGAGATTCAATGTATTAGTCCTCAGGCAGTTGCAAATAGTGTTCAGATATCAAATAAACAAAATGTTGATATTTTATCTATTGCTGTGATTGGCTATCATCAGGATGCAGCAAAAGAGTTTCCAGAGTTTAAGAGGATGAACGATTCTGTATTACTTGTAAATGCTAAAATTACTAAATTAGCGAATCAAAAATTGTCTTTTGAATCTGAAATTAACTATTTGAATAATAACATCTCTATAGGTGGTGCAAATTCGGGGGTTAATATTGCAGATTTAAAAATTGCCTCTACATATTACCGCGACCGGGTATATGCCGTTTCGGAGGAAATTACCAGAATAAATGAATTGATTAGTAAAGAAAATCTGATTCTGACTGATATTAATAAGCGAAGAACTACGATCCTTACGCAAAACAATATGGCATTTAAGAAAATTGTGATTGAATATGAGTCCGAGATTGATTTGGATGCTAATTTTGACATCAGCTATATTGCTGGTAAATGTGGATGGGCTCCTTCGTATGACTTAAAAGCAAAAGAAATTGGGGAACCTGTTTTAATGAAATATAAAGCAAAAGTATTTAATAATACTGGTATCCCTTGGGAGGCAGTTGATATGATTCTTTCTACGGGCGATCCATTACAAGGTGCATCTGCCCCAACATTATTAACTTGGAATTTGGGTTATAACTCTCCAACTAGTGGAAGTGGGCATTATGAGAATGCTATTAAAAACGAGTACAGACAATATGAAGCAGCACAATATCAAGTCTTAGATGAAAATATTTCTTACAATACCGTTACAGTATCTGAGATAAGTGTTGAGTTTCCTATTGACAAGAAATATAATATTCCAGACAATGGTAAACCATACACAATTGATGTTACCGAGTATTCCTTAGATGCTGATTTTAGTTATTATGCAATTCCAAAGTTTGAGTCATACGTTTATTTGATTGGAAAAATCACAGGCTGGGAAGACCTAAGTTTAATAGACGGCGATATGAATGTCTATTTTGGGGACACATATTTAGGCGTTTCAGAGCTTAATACAAATTCTTTAAACGATACTTTAGAGCTGTCATTTGGGCGTGATAAACAAGTTTCAATTAAGCGAAATAGAATTGAAGAGTTTACTAAAAAAGGCTTATTTGGAAGCAACCGAAAAGAGACTTTTATGTATGATATTCTTGTTAAGAATAATCGTAAAACAGATGTAACAATAACAATTGTTGACCAAGTTCCTATATCTAACGAAAGTGAAATTGAAGTAACAATTGATGAGCTTTCCAATGCTGATTACAACCAAATCACTGGTAAAACAATGTGGATTATGACCTTAAAACCATCCGAATCAAAGAAATGTAAATTTGGATATACAATTAAGTATCCTAAGGAAAGAACTGTAAATACAAAACAGTATAGGTCAATGCAAAGTCCAAGTTTCTAGGGATTGTGGTGATCCCATATTCTGTAAATCTATAAGCTAATTACCGAACCAAATAATGCCACAACAAATATAGTCTTACATTGTTATTTTATTGTAAAACGATTTAAAGCGAATACAATGAAAAAACGAAATAATCCGCTTTTATGCGATATCGAAACTGGAGTTTGTGAAACATCTGATGAAGCAGTGGATACTGCATCTCAGAGCAATATTAAATCAATTAAGAAATCCATAAAACTAATTTATTATACAGATCCTATTTGTTCGTCATGTTGGGGCATTGAACCACAATTGCGTAAACTTAAGTTGGAATATGCTCACGAAATAGAGACAGAATATAGAATGGGTGGGCTATTACCTGATTGGACTTACAATAACGGTGGTATTGGAAAACCATCAGATGTGGCACATCATTGGGATGAAGTGAGTGCTTATTGCGACATGCCCATTGACGGAGATGTTTGGCTGGAAGACCCTTTAGAGTCATCTTATCCGCCATCTATTGCGTTTAAAGCAGCACAAATACAAGACAATGAAAAAGCTATTCTATTTCTTAGGGAAATTAGAGAAATGGTTTTTTTGCAAAAGAAAAATATTACAAACTGGGAGCATTTAGAAATTGCTGCTAAAAGAGTAGAACTAAATATTGAGCAATTCAAAACTGACTTTGAAAATAATGCAAAAACACTGTTTGAACAAGATTTGAAGTATGGGCAAGAACTTGGTGTAAGAGGTTTTCCAACCCTGTTTTTTTTAGATGATGTGGGTAATAAAGCAATCGTCTATGGTTCAAAACCTTATGCTTTTTACGAAACAGCCATTTTGAAACTTAAATTTAATGCTACGAAAAGTGAATATACTAAAAATTGGGAAACACTTTTTGCAATATACCCTTCCCTTACAGCAAGAGAATTTTCTGAGCTTTCGGGAACTCCAAGAAACGAAAGTGAGAACTTGTTAAATGAACTTTGTAAGAATGAGATATTGCAAAAATTAACCACAAAAAATGGCTCTATTTGGAAAATTTTAAATTAAAGTAGTTATGATTAAAAATATTTTAAATCCCGGCAATTATCCTCAGAATATGAATATTGTGTTATTATTACTTCGTCTTGTTGTCGGAGCTTTAATGTTGACACATGGTATTGGTAAATTTTTAATGCTAATTGGAGACGCACCAATAATGTTCCCCGATCCAATAGGTGTTGGCTCAACTGCATCATTGACACTTGCCGTTTTTGCTGAAGTGTTTTGCTCAATTCTGTTAATTGTCGGAATTGGAACACGATTAGCAGCTATTCCGTTGCTTACAACTATGTTGGTAGCAGTTTTTATCGTTCATGCAAATGATGGAATTGGAAAACAGGAATTACCCTTGCTTTATGCGGGAATTTACCTTATCATTGCTATAGCAGGAGCAGGTAAAATTTCAATAGATAATTGGATATACAAAAAGATAATTAAAATTTAATTCGTTTTTATTATGTCAAACATTGAACTGATAATAGAGGAAAGAGCTGCTAACATAGGGAAGTTTATGGTGGGGCGTTTGTTACCATTTAGACAGAAAAGGATGGTTGGTCCTTTTATTTTTATTGATCACATGGGGCCAGTTAAATTAAGCAATCAGGAAAATTTTGATGTGCTTCCACATCCTCATATTGGACTTTCTACTCTTACATTTCTGTTTGAAGGCAGTATTATGCATCGTGATACGCTTGGTAATGAAGTAGAAATAAAGCCTGGTGCTGTAAACTGGATGACAGCAGGAAAAGGAATTGTGCATTCTGAGCGTACACCTGAGTATTTACGGAATTCCACTAAAAACATGCATGGTTTGCAAATTTGGGTGGCACTGCCAAAAGTGCGAGAGCAAATGGATCCAGAGTTTTTTCATGTTGAAAAAGAACATATTCCTTCGTGGACAGAAGAGAGCCTTAAATTCAAATTAATAGCTGGTGAAGCTTTCGGTAGAAAATCACCTGTTCCTGTCTATAGCAAGCTCTTTATGATAGAAATAAAAAGCAATACAGAACAAGTTGTAAATATTCAAAATCAGCTTTATGGCGAAGCAGCTTTATATATTCTTGAGGGAAGTATTGAAAGTGATGAAAAAGTATATCAGTCCCAGCAATTATTAGTGGTAAAGGACAGTAGTTTATGCAAGTTTACTATTGCCGCAAATAGCACTGTCTATATTTTTGGTGGAGAACCCTTTCCAGAAAAACGCTTTATTGACTGGAACTTTGTATCATCAAGTAAAGAACTCATAGAAGAGGCTAAACAAAAATGGAAAGCACAAACTTTTGACAAAATAATTGGCGATGACATTGAGTTTGTACCTTATCCATCGCATAGTAAAAAAAATAATGCCTGACCTTTAAAAGGGAAATCTAACTCTAATGTTGTATGCAACAGGGGTGTAGGTCTCCCTTTAGGAAACCAAAGGGTGCGGGTAGGGAAAGTGAGGAGTGGGGAGTGAGGTGATTGAGGAAAGCTGAGGAACGAAGCTTGTCTCGAAGGCACCGGAGGGGAAGAAAGTGAAGAGCGCTGCACTGCGACATGTTGGACCTGTCGAAGTAATCTTGTCGAAGTGTGAAGACTGCTGCACTGCTTGCCGAAGTGTGAAAAGTGAGCAGAGCGAAATTTCTGTGTTTTGCTGTTAAATCTTTTTTAAAGCCAAATATAAGACTTCTCTTTTATCAAGTCTATATCTTTCGATAAGCTCATTACTTAAATGGTTTGTAACATTAAATTCCTCGACTTTGAATCCAGCTTTTTTAATTCTATCGGGATAATCTAATCCATGCCAACGAACGTGGTCGTATTGTCCAAAAACTTTCTCACGCTCTTTGGGGTCTGTAATAGTGAGGTCTTCGTGAGTCTCTATATATGAGTAGTTTATGGGAACTTGCATTATTGCTTTGCCACCTGGTTTCAATATTTTTAAGATTTGTTTCATGGCATCAATGTCGTTCTCAACATGTTCTAAAACGTGATTGCAAATTACCCAATCATAAGTATCTGCAGGTAGTGGAATGTTCATAATATCGAAATGAATGTCAGCGAGAGGTGAAACAATATCGCCAGTTGTGTAATCGAGATTATCTGCTTTTCGAAATTTTTTGTAAAACGGTTGTTCTGGAGCAATATGTAGAACTTTTGATTGTTTTGTGAAAAAGTCAGAATGTTCTTTAAGATATATCCACATCAGTCTGTGCCGTTCTAAGGATAAGCAATTTGGACACAATCGATTTACTCCTGCTTTGTTGCCGTAGGGTAAGAATTTGCGGAAGTGCTTGCCACAAACGGGGCATTCAACTTTATTTCCCATATAAAATGGACGCACTAACAATGAAAATAGTTTTGAAAACCTTATCATTAACGGTCTGGGAATATTTCTTACAAAAAATCTTATTAGTTTTCTCATTAGCTTAAAATAATCTTATCAGTTTTGTCATTTTCTGCATTTACCTCAATAAGAAAGTCATGCATAACGAACCAAATATATGTTTTAATATTTTTATATCCCAATTCGCTTAATAGCAGGGCGTAATTTTTTGTTTGTTTTATATATTGTTGTTTTTCAATATCACCAAATTTATAATCTATAATAATTAGTTCGTCATCTTTTTCCATTATCCTGTCTGGACGGCGAATTGTGCCAGAACTGCTTAGTATTTCAGCTTCGTTATAAACTTTATATGTCCCATCAAACCATGGTTTAATAAAATTATGGCTTAAAGTTTTCGAAATTTTCAACTTGTAATTTTCAACTTCACCTATACTAATGATTCCAGTGCTACTAAGTTTTAAAAGTGCTTTATCGAGATCGCTTGCAAGATTAATATTTTCATAAATTTTGTGCATTTTTATCCCTTCAATGATATTCGAATCTGTTTTTGATTCGTGAGCGTCTTTTTCGTAAAAAGGCTTAATTTTAATTTGTTTGTCAGGGATAAATACATCATAAGATTTGATGTAATTTTGCTCACTTTCGGTTTTTACGGTATCAGGAATATTTCCGCATTTATATGTAATTAAATCGTCGTTGCTTGTAATATCAAATTCGATAGTAGTGTTTTTTATTAGTTCATCAATGCCTTTATTGAGGATACTTGCAACACTTGAGTTTTTCGCACAATCCTTTTGTGCAGCAGACATAAATAATCCTATACGAGCTCTGGTAAATGCGACATACAGCATATTGAAAGACTCTACAATTTGTTTAAATTTAAAATCATAATAATCTTGCTCGAAGATGCTGTTTGCAAGTTTTGAGTCGAAATTTGCAGGCCAAGCAGGCAGTGCGTTAAAAGGAGGAACTTCGGATTTTACCCAAACTGTGTTATTATATTTTACAAGTCCCCAATCAGTGAATGGGATAAAAACAAAATTTGCATCTAATCCTTTTGCTTTATGAATTGTAATAATATTTATTGCATTTTGCTTTTCGGGTATGCGTAAATTCTGGTTTTTTCCTTTTTCTTCCCAATATTCGAGAAATTTATCTACTTCGGCATGATTATTTTGCGAAAAGTCGTGTAGTAAGTCTCTAAATGAATTTAAAAATGGGACATTTTCCTCTGATTTATTCAAATCGAGTATTTTGATTAGCGATTCGCAGGTTTCGTGCAAAAGTTTGTAATTGTAGCTTTGTTTTATTGGTTCAAGATTAGTTTCCAGATACTCTCCAAAAGCTTTTTTATCAAAGACAACTTTCTCTTGAATTTTGAGTTTTTGCTGAACATAATATGCATAAGCTGCTTGGTTAAACGCAAGTTCGTTTGTTTGCAGGGATAAATATTGCAAACATGAAATTATAAGTTTTACAGCTTTGTTTGACGAAATAAGTAGGGCTTCGGACGAAATTACATCATAAGATACACCCAGTTTTGCATTTTGTGATTGAGAATGTCTGATGATTTCTTCAGCGATTATTGTCCCATCTTTGTTGCTGCGAACAAGTATCATAATTTCTCCTGGACTGTAATTTTTTAATTGTATATTCTCGATTTGCCGTATCATGTTTTTTATGATATCGCCTTTCGTATCTTCAGTTTCGCTAAAAATGTCGATTTGTACTGCCGATGCAAAATCTTTTTGTGGATTTTGCTTAATTTCAGAATAAATAGTGTCTGTAATCAGGTCGCCTGTAATGGAATGGTATTCTTCTGGGGTATCTGTATTTATGGAGTTTTTTAGAATTTCGGCAGCGGTATTAAAAAACTCATTGTTGAAATTTACAATTGTTTTGCCACTTCGCCAGTTATCTAATAGCGGTATTTTGGTATATGAATCTGGGAACTCTTTTTCTACGTCTATTGCTAAAAGTTTCCAGTCTCCGCCACGCCATGAGTAAATTGATTGTTTTAGGTCTCCTACAAGAATATTAAGCCTTCCTTTTTCGTCAACTGATAAACTTTCGCTTAATAAAGGTTTAAAAGAATCCCATTGTATTCGGCTTGTATCCTGAAATTCGTCAATAAGATAGTTTTCATAAAAGCTACCCGTTTTTTCGTAAATAAAAGATGATGAGTTTTGTGAGGCAATCTCGGATAGAAACACTGGGACTTCTGATATTAGGAATTTGCCTGACTCGAAAAGATTTTTGTGAACAGTTTGCAAAGACTTGTTGATTAATGCAGTATAAGGGATCTGTTTTTTTATGATTATACTTGTATAATAAATTTTGTAATGTGCAATATAGAAATCGAATAATTCTTGTGAAACTTGCATTAGCTCATTGGTAGTTGAGTTTAAAGGTTCTTTGTCAACATCAGCTTTTTTAAGCCATTTTTCTATATTGTCAATGTCTTTAAAATGTTCGTTTATTTTTAAAGGAGCATCTTTTATTTTTTGTTCAGTTGCCAGCATACGTTTAATTATGCTACGGGAATTTCCACCACTAAAATCTGCAACTTCTGACTTGTTGTTTTTTAGGGTTTGTTCGAGTTTATCACATAAAGATTGAATACCCGAAATAAACTCATTTTCAAGTGCATTTAGTTCTTGCAAAAAGTTTTTAAGACTATTTTTATCTGAAAAAAAATCGTTGTATTCGTTTTCATAACTTCGATAATCTGATTCCAAAATCATTTTAAGGAAGTTTTTAAGATTGTATCTAAAATCCCATTTAGTAGAATTGTCAATGTTTTGTTGAACTAATGCTATTATATTGTTTTTTAGCTCTTTGTCGGTTTCGCTTTGGCTCATCAAGTCATCAACAGCTTTGTTGATAATGATATCCTTGTCAAGTTCTATTTCGTAATTATATTGTATTCCAGTTTCACGAGTAAAACTTCTTACAATTTTTTGAAAAAAGCTATCTATTGTTAAAATTGAGAAGTGTGAGTAATCGTGCAGTATTTCTTTGAATATTTTTTGTGATTGTTTTAGAATTGTATCTTTTGGTAATCCTGTAAAACTATGAATTTCGTTGATTCTATTATTGGATTTATGCTCCGTAATATTGTGCATTTCTTCGACAATACGGGTTTTCATTTCTTCGCATGCTTTATTTGTAAAAGTAACTGCGAGAATGTTTTTATGTGCCTGGTTTTTTGAAAAAAGCAGCAATATATATTGCCCAGCGATATTATGAGTTTTACCAGAACCTGCTGAAGCTGAATATACTAAGAGTTTGCCCATTATTAAGGCACTGCGATTGTAACTTTTTCACATTCAAACACATCAATGGTGTAGATCCACTCGTCTCCTTCGTAGTAGCAGTTTACACTGTGTTCGCCAACAGGTTTTTCGGTTTCTTTAGTTTCCTTAGGTTGCAGTTTAAACACTTTGCTATTGTCAACATAAACTTCAATCTCGTGTGTGAGGTTATTTGTTACGATAATAGTGCCAGTGTGGTTTAATTCACAATTATTTTTTACTCTGCATGATAGAGACAAACCTAGTGTCAATATTAAAAATAGAATACTTGCTTTTGTTTTCATTATCGTTAAATTTATTGTTTCCAAATTTATAAAAAAAGTGCGAATATACAAAGTTTTGTTTTGTGATATGATATTTTTATTAATTGAAATTATAAAAAATGATGCTAAAGCAAATAGGGATGTGGGAAATTGCTTATAGTTGGCTAAAGCCAACTGAAATAGATAGTGTCGCTAATTTATAGCATGTTGAGATTTGCGACCGTACGTCTCAATATATTTTTATTGATTAAAATAATATAAATGATGCTAAAGCCAACTGTGATAGATAATGCCGATAGTTTATAGCACGTACAGGCGTACGGTCGTACGACGTACGTGCTATAAATTATTATTATTTTCTTTATATACATTTATTCCTTCAATAATGGGGTTTTTGCCTTTTTCAATCGGCAGGTATTTAGCGTGTATATTAGACATTGCCTTATATATACTTTTTCTTGCCGGTTTAAAACGCTTTTCGATTTCGTTTATTATTTCTTTTGCTTGATTGCGTTTTGTTTTATCATCCCATGGGCAGGGGGCTTTTTCGGATGGAAAGTTCATGATTTTTGCAAATTCGCTGATCTCTTTATTGGTTAATAAAATTAGTGGGCGGATGAGTTCCAGTTTGTCATTAAACATTTTGAGACTAGCTGGCATTGAGCTGATACAGTTGTGATAACACATATTTATTAATAGTGTTTCGATTGCATCGTCTTGATGATGTCCCAATGCGAGTTTTTTACAATTGTGTTTTTCGCTTAGCTCAAATAGACGCTTACGACGATGCCAAGAACAAACAAAACAATGAGACTTTGACGGATCTTTTTCAAAATCTATATGTATGCTTTCTATTATAAATTCGATATCGTGTTTGTTGCAAAAATCTTTTATGTAAGTGCTGTTGATAGAGTAGAGGACATTTTCAACATCGATATGAATAGCAATTAGTTTAAATTTCTCGTTGTAGTATTTTTGTCGCATTGCTAAGCCATACAGCAGACTCATTGAGTCTTTTCCACCCGATACACCTACCATAATTTTATCTCCGCACTGTATCAAACCGTAATCTTTGATTGATTTGGATAGTTTTGAATAGAATTGGTTTGTTTTTCGTTGTTCTAATTTGTTTTCGGTTTTTGTCATTCTTTGATTGCTGTTTGCATTAAAAATATTTGCCGAAATTATAAAATATTAGGAACTTGTTGGATGTAAAGATATATTAATTTGTAAATTATCCGCCAAGATTTTCATTAACTCCTAGCATTTTTATACAGTGTCTGTCTTAAGGTATAATGTTATTTTTATATTAAACCTTTTGTCCCTTAGACTCTTATCTGCTCACAGCACATATACGTTAGTTAATAACTGTACTTAAAATGTTTTACCAGTTGTTAGTGTGCTTAGTTTCACTGTTTTATATATTGAAGATTGCATTAGTATTATTTGGTTTTATAGATTTTTGGCTCTAATTCACCTTGTAATACCATTAACCCATTCATAGCTAAAGCTGACATTTCGTCTTCTCCAGGATAAACTTTCATAGGAGCAATAAACTTAGTCATGTCTTCTATAAAAGAGCAAAACTGCTTATTATATGCAATGCCTCCAGTAAGTATTATAGCATCGACCTCGCCTTTAAGCACAACAGATAGTTTTCCGATTTCCTTAGCTACCTGATAAGCCATTGCATCTGAAATAAACTGTGCATAAGTGTCTCCTTTTTTGGCCCTTAGTTCAACTTCGTAGGCATCGTTTGTTCCAAGGTAAGCAGCTAAACCACCATTGCCTTTAATCATTAGTTTAACATCTTTATGCGTATATTCTCCGCTAAAGCATAATTTAGCAAGCTGTCCACTCGGCAAAGTTCCAGTTCTTTCGGGAGAAAATGGTCCTTCTCCGTCTAAAGCATTATTAACATCAATAACTCTACCTTTAAGATGTGCACCAACCGAAATCCCTCCACCTAGATGTGCTATAATTAAATTTAGGTCTTCGTATTTTACATTATCTTCAGCGGCATATCTTCGTGCAATTGCTTTTTGATTTAAGGCATGTAAAATTGACAGTCTTTCAAATTTTGGATGCCCACTAATACGAGCGATATCTTCCATTTCGTCAACTACTACTGGGTCGGCAATATATGCCTTAACTCCTGATAATGAGCTTACTAAATCGTGAGCTATCAATCCACCCAAATTACTTGCATGTTCGCCGATTGGAGAATTGCGTAAATCTTTTAGCATATCATCATTTACTTCATACACTCCCGATGGTATGGGATATATAAGTCCACCACGTGCAACTATACACGAAATAGTATTAATATCTTGTCCGTCTTCTTCGAGATTTCTTAAAATAGTGTCTTTACGAAATTGATATTGCTCAGTAATGCTTGTAAATTTAGTTAATTCATCGTTTGAGTGCTTTATGTTTTTTAAGAAAACATTTTTTGCATTCTCATACATCGCAATTTTGGTAGAAGTTGAGCCTGGGTTAATTGTTAGAATTCTGTGTATATTCATCTATTATATAAATATTTAATAATTAATTTGCAGTCAGAGCCGCTAGGGCTATTGAATAAGTTTTGGTTTCAGCAGAATCGCCACGAGATGTTAATACTGCAGGGCATTTAGCACCAACAAGCATTGCACCTAATTTAGCATTACATAATTTAGTAGAAGTTTTATAAAAGACATTTGCAGCTTCTATGTCAGGAAAGACTAGGCAATCTGCATCGCCATTAACTGCACTTTTTAGTTTTTTGATTTCGACAGATTCTTTATCTATTGCAACATCAAGTGCTAAGGGACCATCTATTAAAGCTCCTTTTATTTGTCCTCTTTCGGCCATTTTTGAAATAATAGCAGCATCAACGCAGGCTGGTAAAGCAGGAGACATTTGCTCTGTAGCAGCAATTATTGCCACTTTAGGAGTTTCAACTCCAAGAGCTTTTGATACTTTAATAACATAATTTGTAAGTGCAATTTTTTGATTAATATCTGGAGCAGGTATTACGGCGACATCAGTTGCAACCAAGAGTTTATGGTAATGTTCAAACTCCATAACAACAACATGACTTAAGACAGCTTTTGGAGGTAAAAGACCAGTTTCTTTATTAAGAATGGCTCTCATATACTTATCAGTACTAACAAGACCTTTCATAATAAAATCGGCTTTGCCCTCATTTACCAATCTCACTGCGGTATTGGTAGCTTTAACCTCATCTGCTTCCTGAACAATAGTAAACTTATTAGCATCTATTTTTTCGTGTTTGCAAATTTCTCTTATTGTCTTTTCATCGCCAACAAGTATTCCCTCAATAATGCCTAAATCAATAGCTGAGCTAACAGCTTCTATAGTATGAGCATCATTAGCAAAAGCAACTGATAATCTCTTTTTGGGTTTGGATTTAACCGCTTGAATTACATCTTCGAGTTTCGTTATATTCATATTCTATTTATCATTAAAAATTTAGTTGCTAATATACTTCTAAATAATTAAACTCAAAATGATATTTTGTTTTTTTTACAAGTATCTAAAATAAAACTCTGATAGTAGGTTTGTATTTTTAGAAAACATTATTTTTAAATCACTCGTATCATACGATTGAGCAAAAAAAATGTTTTTTAGAAGTTCCTAAATATTTATCAATTTTGCAAAATGTAAGCACGCAAAATAAGGTATTGCGGATTAATTTGAGAAATGGACTAACTTAGTGCAGTTGCAATCATCTCAGCAATATCAAGATTTTGTATTTCCTCTTCTTTGTTTTTGTATTTTAGTCCATCAGTCATCATGGTCATACAAAAAGGACAAGCAGTTGCAATAATATCTGATTTTGTTTCAAGAGCTTCCTCTGTTCGCTCTATAAATATTTCTTTATCGCCCTTTTCGGCATCTTTAAACATTTGAGCACCACCGGCACCACAGCATAATGCAAAACTTTTATTTCTTTGCATTTCTGATATTTTTAAACCAAGAGATTCAATTACAAAACGAGGAGAATCATAAATATCATTAGCTCTTCCAAGATAGCAAGGGTCGTGGTAAGTAACAGCATTTCCTTCAAATTTAGATTTATCTAGTTTAAGTTCGCCTGATTTTATCATATTCTGTAAAAAACCCAAATAATTTATCACTTCAAACTCTGCCCCGAGATCAGGATACTCGTTTTTAAAAGTATTAAAGCAATGAGGACAAATCGTTATTACTTTTTTGATTTCGTACATTTTAAACAGCTCAATATTTGTCATTGCTTGCATTTGAAATAGCATTTCGTTTCCAGCTCTACGAGCGGGGTCGCCAGTACAAGATTCTTCTTTTCCTAAAACCGCATAACTTGTACCCAAATGATTAAGAATTACAGCAAATGCTTTTGCTACTTTCATATATCTAGCATCGAATGCTCCTGCACAACCCACCCAAAAAAGATATTCTGGTTTTTCTCCTTTGGCAAACAAGTCTGCCATTATTGGTACTTCAATTTTTGATTTTAATGCTTCACTCATAGCTATCTTTAATTACAAATTTTAATTCAATATTTTTAAATTATTCGGTCCAGTTTAATCTATCCTCATTTGAATACTGCCAAGGTGCACCATTGTTTTCAATATTTGCAAAAATAGCATTCAATTGAGCTGGAGCGGCAGATTCTTCCATTACGAGATATCTACGTAAATCGAGAATAAAAGTAGGATGGTCGATATTTAATGGACACTCTTTTGCACAAGCATTACAAGTTGTACATGCCCAAACTTCCTCTTCTTTAATAAGGCCTCGTATCAATGAAAAATCATCATTATAATCGGCTCCTTGCTTAACAAGATGCGGTCCTTTCATTTTCATTCTTTGCCTAATATTCATAATCATTTTACGCGGAGATAATTCTTTGCCAGTAATATTTGCTGGGCACACGTCAGTACAGCGACCGCATTGCGTACAAGCTAACGAGTCAATATAGTTTTTCCATGTAAAATCTTCGGCGTCTAAAATTCCAAATCTTGCAGGAAGTTCATCTCCCTCTGGAGCAGTAGCAAAAGCAGTTTCTGGATCCATCATCAATTTTACCTCTTTAGTGATACTATCCATATTAGTCATTTTGCCAAGGGGTGTTAAACGGCTAAAAAACACATTTGGGATTGACATAAAAATATGAAAATGCTTTGAATAAGGCAATAAATTAGCAAAAATAAATATAAGTATGATATGCGACCACCAATTAATATCGTGAATTAGTTTTATACTGTCGGCTTCTAAATTTGCAAACATTGGAGCAATAAGAGCACTTATCGGGTAAACTCCTAGGTAATCAGAATGTCCTGCGATATAAAAGATATTCATTCCAGCAAGACTTATCATTAGCAACAAAATCATTGTTAGAGCAAGTATTGCATCTATATGATTTTTCTTTTGCATCTCTTTTCCATGTAGGCGATTAACATTCAAGATGGTGCGTCTGATAATAAATGCAACTATAAAAACTGCGATTATATATGCAAACAAATCTCCACCACCAATAATAATATTATAAACTAAGCCCAAACTAGCCAAGATTCTTTCGGTACCAGCTATTCCATCAATCACCATTTCGATGCTTCCCACCAAAATCAGACAAAATCCCCAAAATACCATTGCGTGCATAAAACCAGCTACCGGATTTCTAAAAATTCTTTGCTGAAAAAATGCGTTTACAATTGTTCTATTGATTCTTTTACCGAAATCACGAACTGGATAGGCTGGTTTAGTAAGTTTAAATAGTTGATAAACCTTAAAGGCTGAATACGCAAAAATGCCGATAGTTATTGTCAATAAAACTATAAATACAACTTGTGACATAGTTAAAATTTTAAATTTCAATTATTATACCGCCACAAAATTAAAATTTCGATTCATAATATTAGCAAGTTTTGTAAATAAATATTAACAATGGGCTTGTAATAGTTAATAAAAACACTGGGATTGCAAATAAATCTGAGTAATCAATCAGCTATTACAATCTAACTCTAAGATTGATTGATACACCTGTTCAACTGAAGAATCTTGATGATTATAAGGCGTTAATTTATTTAACAATTCGATTGCAGCCAATTTAATATCTATTTTAGCATATTCAGAGTCTTCGTCAAATGAATTTAGAAATTTAACTGTTGCAAAAGCATCGAATTTTGAGAACATCCTTTTATTAAATGCTTTATAATTATTGGTGTTTTTGATGCATTCGGACACAATAGCTGCAATTTTATCTTTACCAAAATAATTTAAAACCTGCAGGGGAATTTTATTTGTTGAGCCAGTAAAATCGGAGTAAAAATCTTCAAAAAGTTCAAAAAATTCTTTCAGAATGCTAAATAATTTAAACTGATATACTTTGTAATCATTTGAATTAAGAATTTGGCCAACCGCTGGTCCGGTTCCAAAAGGTACTCTATCGGACTCTCTTGGTGACGGTCGCACAATAATTTTACGAACTACTCCTATTTTTGTTTGCGAAGATAATTTATGTAATAAATAAAAATCTTCTCCTCCTTGCCTACGAGACATTCCCCCTGCTTTAATATAATTGATAGCTTTTACTCCAAAACATGACCCAATTGTATGAATAGAATGCGGATATCCTGTGTAATTTAGTGCAAGTCTAAAATATCTAAGGTAAGTTTCATAAAGTTTGCACGCATTAATTACATCCTTATCATAAAGTAAATTATCGAAATCGTGCTGAAATTGGAAATAAAAAGCCCCAGTTTTTTTGTTCTTGATAAATGCGTTTTGAATTTGGACAAAATAGTCAGGTTCGACAATAGTATCAGCATCAAGCGACAATATAATTCCCTCTGGATTATTTAGAAACTCAAATCGTCTTACAGCTTCGTCCATTCCGATTTTACGAGCATTTCCGACTCCGGCAGTCTTTCGGGGGCTATTAACTTCATTATGAACAAGCAGATTAAAATTTGAATAATAAAAGGAGTTTGCATGTGAGGATAATTCGTCGGTGATTTTTTTGTTCATTTGAATTGTTTCATCCGAATCATTTTCAGATGAGTTTACAATAACAATAACTTCGGTATCAAGTGAAGTTCTTTTTGCTTTCTCTAAGGTATTGAGAGTTTTAAAAACGAACTTATCTCGATAGCAAGGTATTACAACAATAATCCCCGTATTACTACAGGGATTAGTGTTAAATATTTTTGGTTTAGAATTAAACCTATCATAATAAAACGAAGCGAAATTCATTTTTAATTATTGGCTTGTCCTTTTGTGTATCTCTCGTTAAGTTGGTCAATAACATCGCGAGTAATATTCATGCCAGGAGCAGCGTATAAGATATTACTGCCAGCAGCATTTCCTAAAATAAGAGTGTAGTTTTCCGAATAACTATCTTTAATGAAATTCATCACTGTATCATATAATTCCTCATTCATTTCTGCTTGTTTTATCATTAACTCTTCAGAAAGTTGTGCATCAAGTTGCTCAAGATTTGACTGCTCTTGCATTAAATCATTTTGTTGTGACTCCATGCTTGCTTGAGAAAGAAAACTACCAAGTTTCATCTTTTCCATAAAATCATTATATTTTTTCTCAAACGATCTGATTCTGCCTTCAAGATTAGCTTTTGCTTTTGCCTGTTCTGTTAAAAGGTCTTCGTTAAGTTTGATAGAATATTTATACTCCAACAATAATGAATCTAAATTAACATAAGCAATAGCAAGACTTCCAGTAGAGTCTAACACAATTCCACTTGAGGCATCGCTCTGCTCTCCGCATGATGTTTTATGACCAGTTAACGAAAATATAAGAACAACAATACTTGCAGCAAGAGCTACAACGCTAATTATCAATGCAATTTTTGAAAATTTTGAATTATCCATTTTTTTCTTTATTAGTTTTTACAAAAGTAAAAATAATTTTTATTCTATCAATTAATATTTTCTTAATTAAGTTTTTATAATCTGTTTGTAGTTTATTGCAACATAAGTAAAAAACCTCGTTATCAGCAATATTTTATTATTTTTGTCAAAAAAAACACAGTGGCAAGACGTAAAAAACCGATTATAGAGAATTTAGAGATAACCGACATTGCAGCGGAAGGCGTATCAATAGGCCGACACGAAAACTATGTTATTTTTGTTCGTAATGTAATACCAGGCGACATTGTAGATGTCCAACTTACGCGCACTCGCAAAGCTTATGCTGAATGTCGCTTGCTGAAAATCAAAAAATACTCTGCCGATAGAGTGAAGCCTTTTTGCTCGCATTTTGAACGTTGTGGCGGCTGCAAATGGCAAATGCTGCCATACGAAAAACAATTATTTTATAAGCAAAAACAAGTTGTAGATCAACTTAGTCGTATTGGTGGGATAAGCATAAATCAGATCAATCCTATTATTGCCTCCGAAGACGAAACATTTTATCGAAACAAACTTGAATTCACATTTGCAAGCAGACGTTGGCTAGAAGAAAATGAACCCGAAATTGATAAAGATAGTCGTGAGCTCGAAGGTCTGGGATTTCATGTTCAAGGAATGTTCGACAGAATTATAGATATTGAAAAATGTTACTTACAAGAAGATCCATCAAACGAAATTCGCAATAAAATTAGAGTATTTACAAGAAAAGACGGCTACGAATACTATAATTCACGTTCTCACGAAGGTTTTATGCGAAATATAATTATTCGTACTGCCTCAACAGGCGAGGTAATGATAGTAGTAATATTTGCCAAACCAGACATCAATAAAATCGAAGCTCTAATGGAATTTATTGCTGTAGAGTTCCCCCAAATTACATCTTTACAATATGTTGTAAATGAGAAATTTAACGATTCGATTTATGACCAAGAAGTGATTTGCTTTAAAGGGCGTAATCATATTTTTGAAGAATTAGACGGATTGAAATTTAAAATAAATGCAAAGTCTTTTTTTCAAACAAACACAAAACAAACCCTTCAGCTCTACAGAAAAACTGTTGAGTTTGCAAATATTCAGGTAGATGAGATTATTTACGATCTATATACTGGTACTGGCACTATAGCTAATTATATTGCAAAAAAATGCAAAAAAGTTGTTGGTATAGATTCTGTTCCCGAAGCTATTGAAGATGCAAAAACCAATTCAAAACTTAATGGAATTTCGAACTCCAGCTTCTATGCTGGCGACATGAAAGACCTATTAAATAAGGATTTCGTAAAGGAAAACGGAAAACCAGACACAATAATTCTTGACCCACCACGTGCCGGAGTTCACGAAAATGTAATAAATGTTATTCGCGAGGTAAATCCATATAAAATTGTGTACGTTAGTTGCAATCCAGCTACACAGGCTCGTGATATTTCATTACTTAAGGATATGTACGATATTATTGATATACAGCCGATTGATATGTTCCCTCATACACATCATGTAGAAAATATTGTTGTTATGATTTGCAAATAGTCTTTGCTAAAACATATAAATGTGGAATTTCGTTAGTGTTTTTTATTTAGCTTAAATTGACTTCGGATAATATAATATCTAATTGTAGCATAAAGTGGAGCGGCAATAAAGCCTAATCCTGCACCAAAAATAAACAATATTAATGTTAATATTTTAATCATAATCCTTGATAATAGTGTACCTGATTTTGAAATATACTTGCGATAAGGTGACAATAAATAAATGCTTACAAGACTTGCACTGACGACAAATCCAAGTATTGGAACAAATCCCACAACAAATGAAATGCCCAAAATTACATAGAATTTTCTATCTAAATACTTTACAAATTGCTTACGATTAGGGTCGTCAAATAGCACTGTTCCGCATGAGTTACAAACCTGCGAAACACTTCGTTTATCAAATTTTGCTGCACATTTAGGACATCTTCTCTGTGCAGTTAGATTAAGTCGGTGATTATCAATGTTTTCAGTTAAATTGATTTTGCGTTGCCCTAATATTCCAATATTAAAGACAGTGTTGTTTTTCGTTCCACAATTTTGACAATCAACAGCATAAGGATATATTTTTGCAGCACAATTTTTGCAAGTAATTTTATCGTTTTCTGCCTGTTTTTCGTATTTTTTTGCAATAAAAATCAAAATCGCAATCACAAGCAAATAGCATATTATCATAAATACGCCTGTCCAAATCAATAAAAGAAATCCAAAAAGAACAAGACTATCTTCAATCCAGCTTATAATCTTACCAATAAACAGGTTATCGTCAGCATCAATATCAGACAAAAAATCGAGGAACTTTTTACGAAGTTTTGATAAAAAATATACTGCTCCAGTTCCAATAATAGAGAGTATCAATAGTGGATTAAAACCAGCCCAATTTATTTGCTCAACAATAGTTGTAGAGCTTTCGCTCATAATAAAAAACTGGACTAATAAATAGCTTATTGGTTTTATATATGGTTCCGCTTCGCGAAGGAAATATCGAACATCAGTGTTTTTATCGCCAACAAACTCAAGTATGCTCAATATTCCAAGCAGTATCAATAACCAGTTTTGAGATAAGAATGTAACTTGTTCTGCTGCAGTATCAACACTCTCTACACCAGGAAACCACTGAGGATAAGCAAAAAATAAAGCAGTTAAAAACGCAGGAAAAAATGTCCGCATCGAAAAAAGAGGGATAGTTCCAATAATTGCTAATAATTGCGGATAGCCCATAAGCGTAATTTTGTCAGACAAATATATGAAAATATTACAATTTGTACAAAGTTTATTAAATAATGGCAATAATTTATAGCATATTGAGACTTACGGCCGTACGTCTGTATGTGCTATAAACCATGCCTTGTCTCTACAATTGCAATCATTGAATAATCGAAAAATATCATTTTGCAGATTTCAGTTCTCTTAGTCGATTGTTCTCAAATTTCTCGAGTATTAAAATTTATAAAACGCACAAATTAGATATTAAAACAGCGAACGAACAAAAGCATTTTATTCTTGTTTTATGAGTACTAAATAAAATAAAGAAAACGAATTATTAAAATAAAAACAATTATGGGAAAATATTCAGAACAAGCGAAAAACGTCTTTGATTTTTTAGGAACACTTTCAAAAGAAAGTCCTAAAATCGCAGAAGGGTTTACAACGATTCACAAAACAGTAGGGGTTGACAATGCAATATCGACCAAACACAAAAAATTAATGTCTTTATCTATTGCGATATCAATTCGTTGTGAAGGCTGTATTGCTCTTCATACAAAGGGGGCAATAGAAGCTGGGGCAACTAAGGATGAAATTGTAGAAACTATTGGAGTTGCAATTCTTATGGGAGGAGGTCCTTCTTTAGTATATGGTAATAAAGCTTACGAAGCAATGAATGAAATGATGTAAAAATCTTCATTTTGCAAAAAAAACAAAACGCCCAAGATTAAGTTTTTTAGCTTATTTGGGCGTATTTTTTTATTCATATAAGCCGTTTAATTTTTGTTTGTCAATAGGCAGTGTTTGAGATAGGATAACTGGCAGCTGTATCTTGATAGGTTCACTTCGTCGTTTCTCATAGCATCGCTTCGCTTATCTTTGTGTGTTTTTTTTAACTCTGTGTAAACTTGTGCAAATTGTTTGTGTTGTTAAATATCAATAAAACAATGATTATTAAAAAAATATATAAGTCGGGTTATTAATTAATTTTATTGGTTGGTTTTTTATTTGTTTTGTTTTTCGGCCATATTTCAGGAACTGGGTCGTTTCCGAAAGTACCCCATGGATTGCAGCGAAGAATTCTCCATGTTGATAGAATAATGCCTTTAATTGGACCATGCTTTTTAAATGCCTGTATGGTGTAATTTGAGCATGTTGGGTAATGTCGGCACGAAGCAGGTAGCCATGGACTGATAATCCACTGATATAGTTTAACAAGTAAAATAAAAGGAGATATTAAAATTAGTTTTATGGTTTTCTTGAGATTCATAATGCAAAAATATGTTTTTTTAATTATATTTGTCAATATCTATCAAAATTGTATCATGGAAACAAGTGTTAGAGGTTATTTGTTAAAAGAAATAGTGCAAAAAAATAGATTGTTTACTGTTTATAATGCCGAACATGCTGTGCTAACTGGACAAAAACTGCGAATTACAATTATTAATGAAATGTTTGCCAATGACCCCGACATTAAATCTGCATTTGATCAAAGCATTTTTAAACTCGCTTTTGCAGAACATGATAATATTGTTGCAAATATTGATATGCTTGAAGAAAATCATAAATTGGCAATACTTTCCAAAACAGATAATTTTTCTAAATTGAATGTTTTATTGGAGAATTTGTCAATTGATGGAAAATTTAACCTGTGTAAAAGGATTATTGATGCGATAGAATATTTGAATTCACGAAATATTTATGTTACTAATCTCTGTCCCGACAATATGCTCATAGATAGCTCACAACAGGTTAAGATAAGTAATCCAGGATTAGTAAATGTGTTTTTGCAGTCAAAAAATGAGGATAATTTGAATATCCTTCGTGATGAGCTTGTTTTTGCTGCTCCAGAGATTTTTTCATGTCCAGCATGTATAACTCAAAAATCTGATGTTTACACTTGTACGGCTATGATAAAATATATTTTTGGAGACCGTAATATTACTAATGCTCAAAACTCTTTGGATTTATCAGGCATACCTGATTTTTTACACAATATTGTTGAGAAAGGAATGCACCAAAAAGCGGATAATAGATTTAAAAGCTCATTGGAATTGCTCAATATACTTTCTGATTCTATTTATAAAAACGAACTTTATTCCGAACAATCTGCAATTAAAAATTCTAATCATTTACATCATCAAAGTTTATCGTATGTTTTGCCAGAAGTTGATTCTATTATTGATGAGCATAAAAATGTTGATACCGTGATATCAGATGATAGAGTGGAGGAGGATGTTCAATCCACAAATGCTTCACAAACTCAAATACCTAAAAAAGATGACAAAGATTTAGCACAATCTCAATCAGCAAAAACAATGAATTATCATGATTTGCTTGCCGAAATTAAAGCTGAGAAACTAAAAAAGGAGAAAGACCAAATTGAAGTCGCTGCAAAAGTTCAGCAAGAGAGATCAAGATCTTATATTCCTCAAAAAGACTCTATTAATAAAAATAATGATATTTTAAATAAAAAAGAAGCTCAACGAGTTCAAGAGTCTCAACAAAATCAAAAGCCATCATATATTAATTCTAATCAACATCAAAACAAAACACAATATTATAATCAGACAAATAAACGAGATAATCCGTCCGCCAGCATTAATACTAACAGTATTGTAATAATAGGTTTTGTTAGTTTTATATTTGCGATTGTTTTGCCTTTTGTAGGTCTTGTATTGGCGATAGTTGGGTTATCACAGATACCAAAAAACAAAAGGAAACTCGCACTATTAAAACGTAAATTGACAACAACCGAAAAAACCAATCAATCTATTGGAGTAGTGTTTTGTATTATTGCATTAGTTATTTCAGTTATCAGATTGATAATATGGTTTGTGAGTATCTTGGTAATCTAATACCAACATGATACCAACACTGTAAATGTTTTTTTAGATAGTGGCTTTATTCTGAATATAATAAGGAAATTATTTTCCAGTTAGTCTGCGAAGCACCGAGCGGAGCCGAGGTGCTCAATTGCTCGTCTGTTCAAGAGTTTTATTACACAGTGCATCGCGTTGTGGTTTTCTCTTTGTGTTCATCTGTTCAATTGCGTTTTTTTCTCCAGTAGATTTTCTAGATTTAATTTTTGTAGTTCTCAGTTCACTCTTAACTCGGTGCCTTCGAGACAAGCTTCGTTCCTCAGCTTTTCTCAGTTACCGCACTTTTTCATTCTTTTATACATAAATATTCAATTATCTATTAACTAATCCAAAATTATAGTTGCATTTGCCTTTTGTACACCCTTTTAAAGGGAGACCTGCCCGCTTGTTGCAGAACCAGTGTTGACTTTCTACTTCAGGGACCAACTATAGCTCACTCCCAACTCTTTTATACACAAGGAATATAAAGGTCTTTTTTTGGATTAATACATAGTACAGGTATCCCTTTTGCATTAGCTATAATTGAAGATTCTGCAAATCCGAATATTTTATTCAGTAGAGTTTCATTTTTTGTGGTAAGAATTGTTATCATCATGCAGTTGTGTTCTGCTGCATATTTTAAAGCAATTTTATTTATTTTCTCTCGTGAAGCTTGTTGCTCATATTTTTTACTTAGAATGTCAAACTTATCAAAAAATCTAGTTGCAAAAAGAATATTGTTACTTAAACGATTGTCATTAGATTCTTTATAAAGGATGTCAATATTAGTTAAGAGATTTTTAGCAAAATACGTAACCCAACCAGTTTTCTCTTTCATTTCTTTGCGTAATCCTAGTGGTAGTACAATGTTTTTTGCTAATCCTGGTACTGGGGAGTTTTTCTGTACAACAAAATAAGGAATTCGTGATTTTCGTATAATTTTTACAGTTGATGTACCAGATAAAAATTGGGGGTCATTTTTTCCATGCGTTCCTAATACGACTAAAAAAGCATCGAGTCTTTCGGCTTCTGAATTTATTATTGTGCAGTTACAACCAGCTTCGGTGTGGAAACTACAATCAATATTATGGTCTTTTTTTATTGTTTCACAATAGGTGTATAGAGTTTGCTTGACTTCTTCTTTTGTATTTGATTTATCAAAATAATTATAGGTGTTCTCGTTTATAACATGTATTAAATGAATTGCTCTTTTGAAATTTTTCGCAAGAAAGATTGCCCACTGGACACTTTTTTCACCTACTTCTGTAAAGTCAGTGTAAACTAAAATGTTTTGAACTTTTTTATTTTTCATTTGTTTTATTAAATTGCGAAAATAATTAAAATATTAATAAGTAACAATTAAATAATAAATTTAATGAAACCAAAAATTCTCAATATTAATGATTCTGTGAAGTGGATTGGAATACTCGATTTCGATATTAAAACCTTCGATATTGTTATGGAAACCGAGTATGGAACAACTTATAATTCATATTTTATTGATGCAGATAAAAAAGCTATTGTTGAAACTGCTAAAGAAACATTTAGCGATGAGTATATTGATAAGGTAAAATCGCTTACAAATCCCTTAGAGATTGAGTATATTGTTTTAAATCACACAGAGCCAGACCATACTGGAAGTTTGGCAAAATTGTTAGAAATAGCTCCAAATGCAACAGTTGTTGGAAGTGGTCAAGCTATTAAGTATGTACAGGATATGCACGAGGTCGATTTTAAATCTCAAATTGTAAAAGATGGTGATGAGATTAATCTTGGCAATAAAACTTTAAGATTTATCGGTGCTCCAAATTTGCATTGGCCCGACTCGATTTTTACATATCTTGTTGAAGATAAAATATTATTTACATGCGATTCCTTTGGAGCTCATTATTGTTCTAACGAAATGTTTGATGATTTAGTTGGTGATTATAGTGATGCGTTTAAATATTATTTTGATGTGATATTAAAACCTTTTAGCAAATTTATGCTAAGGGCTATTGATAAAATCAGACCTTTAGAAATTGATGTTATTGCCCCAGGACATGGACCAATTTTACGCGAAAATCACAAGAAAATTGTTGATTTATCCGAGAAGTATGCAAAGGAATACATCAATGCTAATGAAAACCAGAAAAAACGGGTGTTAATTGCTTATGTTTCGGCTTATGGCTATACTGGAGAAATGGCTCATGCTTTGGCTCAAGGTATTAAATCTGCTGGAGATATTGATGTTGATTTACTAGATATTGAAAAGATGGATATTGGCGAGATTGACTCAAAACTCGTTCTTGCTGATGCAATTCTTGTCGGAAGTCCAACTATTAATCAAAATATTTTATTGCAGATTTATAAACTTTTCGCTGTAATTAATCCAATTCGTGATCGAGGTAAACTTGCTGCTGCTTTCGGTTCTTTTGGCTGGAGTGGCGAAGGAGTTGGTATTATAGAAGCTAATTTAAAATCATTAAAATTAAATGTTGTAACATCTCCTGCAGCAATGAAATTTAGACCAGATTCTAACCAAAAAGACGAGCTTATCAAGTTTGGAAAAGAGTTTGGGGAGAAAATGTGATTTAGTAATCCATTTAGCCGTTATCAGTTCACATTCTTTGTCCTTTGTTCGGTGGCGATGCGTTGCACTGCGATGTGCTAATGGTTTGTCGAATTGAGTTCGCTATCGCTTGATTGCAATCTGTTGTACACCAAATATTATTTCTTTAAAATCACTTTTAATATGTGATTTATTATTGCATAATACCTAATACACTAATGCTAAAAATACGATGAGAGATTGTTTTTTTTATCTTTTTTATCATTCCTCAATATGACTTATATCACTTATATAAGCCATAGTTATTAACAATTTCTCACATATTCAAGTGCAAATGGTACATTAATATTTTATTAACATTTACCCCTTAGGTCGGTTTATTCGAGCAATACAGAAATTAAAATCATCTCTCTCTATTAAAATTAACACATGTCGCAGCTAAATATTAATAAATAAATTGTGTTTGTATTGAATAATTTAATATTTTTGTATATTGATTGGTCATGTAAAAATGAGACTAATCTGTTTGAAGTGAAATT
>CAYNKH010000025.1:0-25084 GCA_964397745.1 uncultured Bacteroidales bacterium
TGTATTAATTTTTACAATAAATGCTTTTAAATTATATGGTGTGTGTTTTATCATAAATAATTTTAATTTAAGATGAGAAAAATAGTAATATTATTGTGTGTGTTGGCGACTGTACTTACAAGTTTTGCACAGGATTATTCTGATCCTCAAAATATGGATGTTGAATATAACAGAGATGCAGATTATCCAGGAGGAGTTAATAAATTTATTACAGACTTATGGAATCAAATGGAATATACACAAGACGCTATTGACGCTTTAATAGATGGCGAAATTATGGTAAGTTTTGATGTAAAACCCGACTCAACTGTAAGTAACGTGTCTATTATATCGGGCTTAGGGTACGGAATTGACGAAGAATTTACTCGCATCTTACTTTCGATGAAGTTTAAACCTGCTTTAGTTGAAGGCTCACCAATAAAAATGAACATGATGCTCAATGTACCTATTCGTGTTGGTCCAAAATCGAAACTTAAAGTAAGGGAATAATCTATTATTTTTGATTATTATTATCTGATAAATTAGCCATAAGTATCGCATCTGGTTACAATAAGAGGCTTTCAGTCTTGCAACCTGAGTTCGATGTAATTTCTACAACTTCTGATTTTCTTATTTGTTACTGTCGAATTTTGTAAAATATTTTTAATAACACTTTCTAGTTATGTTTAAACAGATTTCGACCCCTGACGCAGGAAGGGGGAGAAATCTGTTATTTTCAATTCGTAATTTTAAAATAAAAATACGACAATTTTATTTTACGAGCAAATAGAGGTAATTGCCTAAATTATAGAGATAGGGTCAGAAGTTTAGTATTTACACAAAGCTATCAATTAAACGTATAAATAGCAATCTTCTTCTTAAAAACTATATTGAACTCAGCCTTGTAGTACAAATCTTAATTTTGGCAAAAGCAATACATTCCAAATCAGAATTTTTAGAATTGAACAAATAAAATAACTATCATATTCATTATATCGGAAAGAAAACGCATAAAAAAAACGCAATAAAAATTGCGTTTTTTTGTTGGTAGTTTTTTTTAATTATTTCTTCAATATTGCTTTAAGAACTTTGTCTTTAGGCATTTTTTTAGTACAGAAGAACCAATCTTTACAATCTATATCTTTATCTTCCATTCTTTCTTTTGCTGCTCCGCATGTTCCGGCAGGAGAAATAATAACATCATCACCTGGATTCCAATCAGCTGGAGTTGCTACTCCAAACTCATCGGCAGTTTGCATTGCTATTAATGCTCTGTATAACTCATCAAAGTTTCTACCTAAACTTAGTGGATAATAAATAATTGCACGAATTATACCTTTTGGATCAACAAAAAACACTGCTCTAACAGCTTTAGTATTACTTTCGCCAGGCATAATCATTCCATATTTTGACGATACATTCATAGAAATATCTTCAATCAAAGGAAATTTAACTTCGATATTCTTCATTCCTTTAAACTCAATTTTTTCTTGAATTGTGCGTAACCAAGCAATATGACTTGTTAATCCGTCAACCGATAAACCTACAAGTTTACAATTTGCCTCTTCAAATTTTTCTTCCATATTTGCAAAAGTCATAAACTCTGAAGTACAAACTGGTGTAAAATCAGCAGGATGACTAAATAAAATTGCCCAACTTCCTTTGTAATCTTTAGGGAAATTAATTACTCCTTGTGTAGTTTCAGCAACAAACTCAGGTGCTTTTTCGCCAATTCTTGGCATTGCAATAACGTTTTCATTGTTTCTTTCTTCCATTTTCTTAAAATTTTAATTGTTAGTAATTTATTAATTTAACTTTTAAACTCACCTTTAATATTTAACTTAATATGATGAACTTGAAAGCCTGGTATTTTGTTTTTATTAAAATAATCAATCAGTATATTATTAAGGTCTTCGTCATAATAATCTTCAATTCGTTGCGATCCATCCTCAAACAAATGATGGTGCATTTGTGTAACGCCATCGTATCTAAATACCCCACCAGCTTTTTCGACTTTGTTAATTATTTTGTGTTCAACAAATGTTTCTAGTGTCTTATAAATTGTTCCTTGCGATATTGCAGGGTTTTTTGTTTGGACATATTTTATAATTTCGTCTGTTGTAGGATGATTTCCTAAATCATAAACAGCCTCTAAAATAATCATGCGTTGCGTAGTTAGTTTTAGTCCTGAATTTTTAATTTTGTCAAATATGTTTAAATTTTTTTGTTTCATGTGTCAATAATCATTATTAAATGATAACTAATACAAAAACAAAATGAATCCCAAATTGTACATAACAAAGTAAAAAAAATATAAAGTAATTAATGAAAAAAAAGCGGTTTAACCGCTTTTTTTATATCGTATTTGAAAACTACAAGGACTTAAGTATTCTTATAAAGATTATTTAATTTCAAAAATATTTCCAGAATGCAATAAACCTTTTAAATCGTTTATTTTGGATTTCTTTTTTTCATTTGTAACCTGTTCATCGAGCATTGCTTCATAAGTCGGTTGATCTACTGATCTAATCACACCAATTGCAACAGGTAAGTCTGGATATGACATACGTGCTAACATATAATGGATATTTGGATTTTGAGATTTTTCATCATGTACCAATATATCATCCAATGTAATTCCGTTTTCGCCAATTTTAACTGCTTTTATCTCCTGCCCGTCAAGAATAAGACCATGGTCATTTTCTTTTCCAAAAATCATTTTTTTGCCATGCTCTAATAGTATCATTCGATCCTCTCTAACTTCTCTTCCTACTATTTGCTCATGAATATCATTATTAAAAATTACGCAATTCTGCAAAATCTCAATAATACTTGTTCCATCATGTTTTGCTGCATCAATAAAAACGCGCTCCATCCCTTTTGGCTCTTTATCAACAACTCTAGCAAAAAAAGTTCCTTGTGCCGCTATTGTTAGTTCGCCTGGTAAAAAAGGATTTTCAATTGTACCGTGGGGTGATGTTTTAGTTATGGAACCCAATGGTGTAGTAGGTGAATATTGTCCTTTAGTAAGACCGTAAATTTTATTATTAAAGATCATAACATTCAGGTTAATATTACGTCTAATAGCATGGATAAAGTGGTTTCCACCAATAGCCATAGAGTCTCCATCACCTGTTGCAACCCACACATGTAAATCAGGTCGTGCCATTTTTAGTCCTGATGCAATTGGAAGTGCACGACCATGTAATGTATGAAACCCATAAGTTTTCATGTAATAAGGGAATCGCGATGAGCAACCAATCCCTGAAATAAAGACAACATTTTCTTTAGTAACGCCTGTTTCGGGCAAAGCTTTTTGAACAGCAGCTAGTATAGGAAAACTACCACAACCTGCACACCATTTTACTTGACCGTCTATTTGAAAGTCAGCTCTTGTAAGTTTTGTTTGTGTCATAATTATTTTTCCTCCAATGTTTGTTTTAATTTGTTTTTTAATTCTTTGATAAAAAATGGCAATCCTTGAATTTTATTATATTGTAAATAATTAAATTCAGGGTGCTTAGCACGCAGGTAATCGACAAATTGTCCAAGATTTAATTCACAAACCAAATGTTTTTTAAATTTACTAAAAACCTCTTTGGTGTTTTTTGGTAATGGAAAAATATAGTTAAAATGTGCAAGGCTAATATCATATCCTTCATCACGCAATTCTTTAACTGCCACGTTTAAAGCACCAAATGTGCCTCCCCAACCTATAATAAGCAATTCTCCGCCATTTTGATTTCCAATAATTTTTTGTTCGGGGATATAGTTTTCAACTCTTTGAACTTTTTCTGCACGATAATTACTCATAACTTCGTGGTTAAAAGGGTCGTGAGATACTGCCCCATCGACATCAGATTTTTCTAGACCTCCAATACGATGTCGTAAACCTTCTTGTCCTGGTATAGCCCAAGATCTGTTAAGTTTTTCTGGGTCTCTTTTGTAGGGCTGAAAATCGGGGTCATTATCTTGTACCAATGGAGGTTTAATTTCTGGTATTTTATCTACATCGGGTAACTCCCATAATTCGGTTCCATTTGCGAGATAGCCATCAGTTAATAAAATAACTGGAGTCATGTGCTCTAGTGCTATTCTCACAGCTTCAAATGCAAAATGAAAGCAATTGCCTGGTGTTGATGCTGCAATAACTGGTAGTGGGCTTTCGCCGTGACGACCATATATAGCTTGCATGAGATCGCTTTGCTCGGTTTTTGTTGGCAATCCTGTTGAAGGACCACCTCGCTGCACATCAACAATTACTAAAGGTAATTCTGTTATAACTGCTAAGCCTGCTGCCTCAGTTTTAAGAGCAAGTCCAGGGCCTGAAGTTGTGGTAACTCCTAAGCTTCCTCCAAAACTGGCTCCAATCGCAGAGCAAATCCCTGCAATTTCATCTTCGGCTTGAAAGGTTTTAACATCCAAATATTTGTGCAGGCTAAGTTCCTGAAGTATTTCGGTTGCAGGAGTAATAGGATATGAGCCTAAAAATAATTTAACTCCTGCTTTTTGAGTTCCGGCTATTAAGCCCCATGCTGTTGCAACATTTCCTGTAACCTGACGAAAAGTTCCTTTTCTATTTTTTGCAGGAGTAATATTAAACTGAGTTGCAATTGCCTCAACAGTTTCTGCATAATTATAACCTGCAAATAACACCGCTTTATTAATTGTTACGATGTCTGGTTTTTTGCCGAATTTTTCGATTATAAATTCTTCTCCTTGCTTAACATCACGATTAAATAACCAGAATAATATTCCCATTACAAACTGATTTCGAGTTTTATCAGCAGTTTTGTGGTCAATTCCAAGTTCTAATGCGTTTACAGTTGCACGAGACAATGAAGTTATAGGAGCTTTAATAAGTGTATATCCTTTTAAAGAACTGTCATGGAGTGGATCTTCGATATACCCAGCCTTTTTATAATGTTTATTATCAAAATTATCTATGTCGATAATTATGGTTGCCCCAGGCTTAACCCATTTCATGTTAGTTTTGAGTGCCGCTGGATTTAATGCTATTAAGACATCGGCAAGATCTCCAGGAGTTTGAACCTCTTTGTTTCCAATATGAACCTGGAATCCAGATACTCCCGCAATAGTTCCTTGCGGAGCACGAATTTCAGATGGATAATCAGGAAAAGTAGATAAATCATTGCCAAAAGAAGCCGAGGCGTCTGAAAATTGATTGCCAGTTAACTGCATTCCGTCACCTGAATCACCAGCAAATTTTACAACCACCTCTTCTAATTCAATTACATTTTTTTGGTTGTTTCCCATTTGTATTTCTATTATGGTTTTATAAAAAACAAAATTAAACACTTATCTTCTATTTATAAAATAATTTAGTGTTTATTAAGTTGTTTTACAACATACACAATACGCTGATATATAACACGATGCACCATTAACACTGATGTGCCAGAATTGAAACATGATTTTAAACAGGTTTCACAACGCCTATTTTAAGAATTTAATCAAGATTACTAACCCTTACTTAATTGCATTATATTGGAAACCTAATCTTTTGCCTGTTTGTATTTTTGATTTGTTAATTCTTTCTTTCATGTGATCAACATTAACTATCTTAACATCATTATACGGCGGAACTAATAAATCAAATTTTAACACATACGCTATTGCTGCTTCAAGCATTTCACGAATATTTGCGGCATCAACTTTGTTTTTGTCAAATTCTGGAAAATTAAAGCCTAGTTCTCTTCGCCCCTCTATAAAAAAAGTTCCATCCTTGTTAACAAAAATCCGACCTATCAGATAGCCCAAATCCTCAAGTCTATTGAATTTAAAAGAGTCAGCCAAAAAATTGTATATATTTATTATTCCTGAGTAAGTCATTAATGGCCGCTCAGTATAATAATTATTTTTCCAAATTTCGTGATTACGAGGAAACTCAAATACGTTGGAGTGCATATTAAATATTATCAAATCGCCCGCTACCTTTACCTCAGTTTCGAACATGCCACGATCACGATACTCTAAGCATATTCTCTCGTCAGCGTCTTTAAGTTCTACATTGTAGCTAAGGACAATGTTTTGCAATTCTTTTTTCAATAGCTTAAATGCAATCTTGGTTTGGTCGTGAACTGTTTGTTTTAAAACCGATTTTTCTCTTAGTGTTGAGATAATATGCTCTTGAACTGATTTGTTTTCTGTTTTCATAATTTTAATAGGATTTAGCAAATAAAACTCTAAATTTTGATGGTTTCCCAGAATAAATACATTTTCCTTGTTCGAGTAATGGATTTACAGGAATAAATCGTATTGTCGCTTTTGTTTCGTTTTTTATTTTTTCTTCTGTTTCGCTAGTACCATCCCAATGTGCCTCTATAAAACCTGGATTTGTTTCAAGTTTGTGTTTAAACTCTTCCCAATCATCTATCTTGTATGTGTTTTCACGTCTAAAGTTTAAGGCCTTTTGATAAATGTTTTCCTGAATTTCTACTAACAAAGTTTTAAGATGCTCTAAAATATTATCGTCTGCTATAACTTGCTTTTCAAAATTATCTCGTCTGGCAACCTCCCAGGTGTTGTTTGCATAATCTTTTGGTCCAATTGCTAATCGTATTGGTACGCCTTTTAACTCCCATTCTGCAAATTTAAAACCTGGTCTTTGGCTGTCTCTGTTGTCGTATTTCACCGTAATGTTTTGAGCTCTCAATTTTTTTACAAGATTCCCTACACGTTCAGAAATCATATCAAAATCTTCCACCGATTTATATATTGGAACTATTACGACCTGTATTGGAGCGAGTTTAGGAGGCAAAACTAAGCCTTTATTATCAGAATGAGCCATTATTAGTGCTCCCATCAGTCTAGTTGAAACGCCCCATGATGTTGCCCACACGTATTCTTCCTTATTTTCCTTATTAAGAAATTTTACATCAAACGCTTTTGCAAAATTTTGAGCGAGAAAATGTGAAGTACCAGCTTGCAGAGCTTTACCATCTTGCATCAAAGCCTCAATACAATAAGTTTCTTCCGCTCCTGCAAATCTTTCTTTTTCGGTTTTTGTTCCAATGTGTACTGGAATCCCGAGATATTCTTCAGCAAATTTTGCATACACACCTATCATTTTCTCAGTTTCCTCAAGTGCCTCTTCTTTTGTAGCATGTGCAGTATGCCCCTCTTGCCACAAGAACTCTGTGGTTCGTAAAAACAATCTAGTTCTCATTTCCCAGCGTACAACATTTGCCCATTGGTTAATAAGCAAAGGAAGATCTCTATAAGAATTTATCCAATTTTTGTAAGTATTCCAGATAATGGTTTCTGAGGTCGGTCTAACTATCAGCTCTTCTTCAAGTTTCGCAGTCTCATCAACTACAATCTCACCATTTTCGTCATTCTTTAGCCTATAATGTGTAACAACGGCACACTCTTTGGCAAATCCCTCTACATGACTTGCTTCTTTACTAAAAAATGATTTCGGTATAAATAATGGGAAATACGCATTTTCGTGTCCAGTTTCTTTAAACATGCCATCCAAGACCGACTGCATTTTTTCCCAGATACTGTAACCATAAGGTTTTATAACCATACAACCTCTAACTGCAGAATTCTCCGCAAGATCAGCCTTCATAACTATCTCGTTGTACCACTGAGAATAGTTATCTTCCATTTTTGTTAGTCCTTTTGCCATATTATTTGGTATGAAATTTGCATTAAAATCAACAAGTTCTTTAATTTTTTTTGTTCAAAACTATAAAAAAACATAATATCATGAAAACTTTATTCTACTTATCGGTAATTATTTTAGTTGTAACAAGTGCCTGTACGACTAATTACTATTATGGCACACAAGACTACGACGATGTTTACTACAATCCAAAATCCGAAACCGAATCGGTAGTTGTTGTTGAAACAGATAAAGTCCACAAAGATAAACAAAATTACGAAGAAACATATAATTCGGAGTTTAACAATCAACTATCCGAAAATCTTGATGGTTATACAGGAGATACAGATTTTTACGACAATAATCAGACATCTGAAGAGTATTACGATGAAGAAGGAAATTATATAGTCAATAATTTTTATGGAGATTACTATGAGGACGATGACTATTACGGGTCATATTCACATCAGTTCTCTAGATTTGGCCACCATTATTACCCAAGTCATTATTACGACCCTTATTGGGATCCTTACTGGGGATGGGGATGGAATTCTGGGTGGTATGTTGGTTATAGTTATAATCCTTGGTATAGCTCATGGTACTACCCTTACTGGGGATATTCGCCATGGTATAATAATAGTTGGAATAATGGTTATTGGCACGGTTATAATGATGGCTTTTGGGCTGGCAGCGGAGGGAAGAATGATGGATTAGCAAGCAATGTATTTGGTAGCACATATTATGGTCCAAGAATACCAGCGAGCGGAAATGGTTCATCATCAACAGGTAGAGTTCCCGAAACAAATTCGGATAACTCGAGAATTGGAACAAACAACATCAAACCCGCTGATAATTCAAAAACGCTTTCTCGCACTGATGGTAATAACGCACAAATAGGAACAACTGATATCAAACCGTCAGACAACGCAAAAACGCCTTCTCGCACTGATGAAGGTAAAACACCAAGCATTTCGATTGATGATAATGCCGCTATAAGCAGGACACCAAAAAATAATACTGTTTCTACATCTTCGAGAGTTCTTGATCGAAACCCTTCCGAAGTTAAACCTGCTACAGTTGATAGCAAAGAAATTAACAGAACAAACAGACCAGCATTACAAATTGAGCCAACTTCTAATACAAGTGCAAGAGAGCATAACACAACCACCTCACGAACACGCACAAACGATGAGGTGAGGTCGTACAATAAACCTGAGTATAATTCAAGAACTAATTATAATGTTAAGCCATCATCTAGCAACACTAACATAAACTCGTCATCAAGAACCAATAATAACAACACTACTAGGCCTGCCACAAGTAGAGGAAGCTCTGAAACGCCTACTCGAAGTTACACACGACCTAGTAACTCGAACAGCACAAGATATAACGGTAACACGAACTCATACTCACGACCTGCTTCGCCAAGCCGTAATAACAGTTCATCAAGCAGTAGTCGTTCAAACTACAACAGTAACACATCAAACAGAAACAACTCATATAATGCTGCACCTAGAAATAACAGATCTACATATACAAGTCCAAGCAGAAGTAATTCAAGCAGCGGTAGTTCAAGAAGTAGTAGTTCATACAGCAGTCCAAGTAGAAGCTCTTCATCAGCAAGTAGTCCATCAAGAAGTTCGTCTAGTAGCTCATCATCAAGAGGATCATCAGGCAGCTCATCATCAAGTGGAAGTTCTGGGTCAAGCGGAGGTAGAAGATAATTTTAAAATTTTATAACATGAAAAAAATACTTTTTTTAATTAGTGCAGTGCTGATGTCGATTACAACACTGATAGCACAAAACGAAATAGACGCATTAAGATATTCATATCTTATTCCAGGGGGGACAGCTAGAAGTATGGGTATGGGTGGTTCTTTTGGAGCCTTAGGTGCCGATGCCTCAAACCTGTCATTCAATCCTGCTGGAATAGGCGTGTATAGGTCATCTGATTTTACTTTCAGTCCAGCATTTGTAGTAACAAATACAGATGCTAAGTATCTAGAAAATGTTGCTAATGACTACGATTTTAATTTCAATATTAATAATTTTTCATATATCGGTGTTATACCAACAAATAAAGAGGGTTTATCTAGTGTAAACTTGGGAATATCATATAATAGATTGAATAATTTTCATGAAAACGCACTAATAGAGGGAAAAAACCCCTATAACTCAATGACTGATTGGTTTGCCCAAAATGGTGCAGGATATACCTACGATGCATTAGACGGTTTCTATTCTGCGTTGGCTTGGGAATCATATCTAGTAGATTTGAATCCCTTAGATACAACAAATACTTCTTATGTTAGTGCTTATAATGGTAATTACGACCAAACTCAGATACAATCTATTTATCGTAACGGTAGTCAAGGAGAGTATAATTTTGCTGCATCTGCCAATGTAATGCACAAGCTCTTTGTTGGGGTGTCTATTGGTTTACAATCCATTAAATATGACGAAGTTAAATTATTACAAGAAATCGACAAAGATGATAATATCAATGACTTTAACTCATTTAGTTTTAAAGAATCATTAGAGACAAGCGGTTCAGGGGTAAATTTTAAAATCGGACTAATTTATTCTGTCCTTCCGTGGTTTAGAATTGGTGGAGCCATTCATACACCCACATTTTATAACTTGCGAGACAATTATTACACTTCGGTAAGTTCATCTTTTGAAGATGGTAACAAATCAATTAATATGGACTCTCCTTATGGTACTTTTGATTACGAAATTAATACTCCCTTTCGTGCAAATGGGAGTTTAGGTTTTATTATTGCCAAACAAGCACTTATTAATGTTGATTATGAATTTGTCGATTACAGCATGGCTCGTCTAAGAAGTAACGATTACTCGTTCTATGATGTAAACACCAATATTAGAAAAGAATATAAAAATGCACATAATGTTAAACTTGGATTTGAATATCGTTATGGTCCATTAAGTTTTAGGGCTGGTGGAGCTTATTACGACTCTCCATATAAATCCGATCATGTGAACAAAGGAGCATACACTTTTGTTTATACTGGAGGGATTGGAATAAGAGGTAGCTCTATGTACTTTGATATTGCCTATGCAATGGTAAATAACAAAAGCTATTACTATATGTACGAAAGTACAGATATTGTAAATACAAGTCCAGCAACATTACTAACAAAGAATCAAAGCAGAATAATTACAACGGTAGGTTTCAAATTTTAATAAAGAGTAATTATTTTTGGTAAAAGCCCTGCAATAGAATAATTTTAGCAGGGTTTTTACGTTATAAAAAAAATATTTGTAATGTTTTTACATAAAAACATAACCTTTTCATTTTAAATCCGTATTGAAAGCACTATTAAATGTAAACGAGTAATAATTTAAACTGAGAATATAAAAAGAAAATGAGACAATTAAAAATTACAAAATCTATCACCAATCGTGAGAGTGCATCTCTCGACAAGTATTTACAGGAGATTGGCAAAGAAGAGCTAATCACGGTTGATGAGGAAGTTGAACTCGCACAAAGAATTAAGCAAGGCGACAGAGTAGCACTTGAAAAATTGACAAGAGCAAATTTACGCTTTGTGGTATCAGTAGCAAAACAGTATCAAAATCAAGGCTTGAGCCTTCCTGACCTCATTAATGAGGGGAATCTTGGTTTGATAAAAGCTGCCGAAAAATTTGATGAAACAAGAGGTTTTAAATTTATCTCTTATGCAGTTTGGTGGATTCGTCAATCGATATTACAAGCCTTAGCCGAGCAATCAAGAATTGTTAGGTTACCGCTTAATCAGGTTGGCTCACTTAATAAAATCAATAAAGCATTCTCAAAATTCGAACAAGAAAACGAAAGAAAACCTACAGCTGCAGAATTAGCAAAAGTGCTAGATTTACCAGAAGAGAAAGTTGTAGACACACTTCGAGTTTCGGGAAGACACGTATCTGTTGATGCTCCTTTTGTAAACGGAGAAGAAAACAGCCTGCTGGATGTACTCGAAAACTCCGATTTACCGCATACAGATGCTCTATTGATTAACGAATCTTTGGCAAAAGAAATTGACAGAGCTTTGGCAACATTAACCGAAAGAGAAAGAGATATTGTTAAACTTTTCTTCGGAATCTCTTGCCAAGATAACACTTTAGAAGAAATTGGCGATAAATTTGGATTGACCCGTGAACGTGTGAGACAAATCAAAGAAAAAGCAATTCGAAGACTAAGACACTCCTCCAGAAGTAAATTACTTAAAAGTTATTTAGGATAATCATAAGGCAGTTTTAGACTGCCTTTTTTTTATTCCTTATCAACAAGCTTAAAGAGGATACCTTTTGAGATGAGATAAAATGAGTTGCAAAGGAAACTTTGGACAACTTAAAATGAATAAAAATTGAATTTAATGGTTTTGCAGCCTTAACCTCAATCTTATGTTTTTGAAACAACTTAAAAATTAAAGAGCTCTTTTTAAAAGAACTTTTTGATATTTTATTTCTCCGCCACTCCTCGTTTACCCAGTGTATAACATACCAGTTTTCTGGGACTGGCTCTGATTTTTTAAGAAATTTTCGAATAACATTCCAACTATCCTGATTTGAAAAATTCTTAATGTATTTATCAAGTTTGAGAGCATAAACCTTATCGACTAAAATTTGTATAGGCAAATGCCAATCTCGGTTATTTTGATCGACTTTTTTTACAGCCTCCTCAAAACATTTTTGCATTAACTTACTGTTGGGCGGACACTTCATAATATTGCCAACCATCGGTAATGAATGATGAGTTCTAAACACATACTCCTCCTCAAAATCTAATGGTTTTAGACATGTTACATCCATATCTGTCCACCAGCCGCCTTTAAGATAAAGAAGCTTATATCTAAATATGTCGCTAAAACCAGCATAACTACCTTTACCATGACCAAATTGGTTTGAATACTTGTAACAAAACACGTTTTTTCGAGGAAAAATATCATTCGCATCTTTTAGTACGGCTCCTTTTGGCAAAGCTGTTGAAATCTCATCGTAAGCCCATAATACAAACTCATGACCATTATCCACAAATGATTTTATAGTCAGCAATTCTGTTGGCGATAGAATGTTACCTATCCACAAAGCATTGACAATTTTGTTTCCGGGTTGCATTTTTTTTACAAATTTAATAAATAATTGTTTTATAAAAACATAATAAATAACATAAATGTAAACAATCATTCGAAAAAAAACAACACAAATAAGATATTTTTGTTTTATCTACATAATAGCATTATTTTTGCAGGGCTAATAAACTTAAACCAAGACATTAACAAATGAAAACTCCTATTTTTTTTATTATTAATATTATCAATTAGTTTCATAAACGTTTTCGCTATTGATGCACCAACTAATGTATCGCCAACTAATGGAGCAACAAATATATCTGTGGCTCCCAATTTAGATTGGTCAACAGTTTCAGGCAACACAGGTTATATTTACCAAATAGATATTGTTGCGACATTTGATTCGCCAATGCTTATTGAAGGAGATGCTGCTATAAATTTCTCAAATGCAAATGTTAATAGTTTGCGTTTTGGACAAATCTATTACTGGCGTGCAGCAACAAAAACTGCAACAGACACCTCAAACTGGTCTGCTACCACAAGTTTTACAACACAATCTGGTATCTCTAACACTAGTCCCTCCAATGGAAGCACAAATCAGCCGGTAAGTGTAAACCTAGACTGGAGTGCAATTGGTGGTAATACAGGATACATATATCAGATTGACACAACAGATACATTTGACTCTTCTTTTTATGTCGAAGGTACTTCTGCAATAAACAGTTCTAATATCAATGTAACAAGCTTATATTTTGGCACTACATATTATTGGAGAGCCGCAGCAATAAACTCAGTTGATACAAGTGAGTGGAGTCCTGTATGGAGTTTTACAACACAATCTGGTATTTCTAACACTAGTCCCTCCAATGGAAGCACAAATCAACCAATAGATGTAAACCTAGACTGGAGTGCAATTGGTGGCAATACAGGATACATATATCAGATTGACACAACAGATACATTTGACTCTTCTTTTTATGTCGAAGGTACTTCTGCAATAAACAGTTCTAATATCAATGTAACAAGCTTATATTTTGGCACTACATATTATTGGAGAGCCGCAGCAATAAACTCAGTTGATACAAGTGAGTGGAGTCCTGTATGGAGTTTTACAACACTTAATAACTTAAATCTTGTTTCACCATCCAACGGGGCAATCAACCAAAACGTATATCTTGAACTTGATTGGACGGGAACTGTAGGAATTTACAGTTATGAAGTTGAAATTGATACCATAAATACGTTTAATTCTTCTGCATTTCAATTAAATGTAACTACAAGTAGTTATTTTTATCAGTCAGAACTGTTATTTGGTCAAGAATATTTCTGGCGTGTTAGAGCCTGCCACATAAACGACACTTCTGAGTGGTCTGAAATACGAAATTTTACAACAATGGACACAATCTATCTGGTCTCGCCGACAAATGGGGCAACTAATCAAAATCTATATCTTGAACTCGACTGGGCAATAGTAACTGGTTCTAATTTATATCAAGTTGAAATCGATATCGTAAATACGTTTAATTCTTCTGCCTTGCAATTAAATGAAACTACAAGTAGTTATTTTTATCAATCAGAACTTTTATTTGGACAAGAATATTTTTGGCGTGTTAGAGCCTGCCACATAAACGACACTTCCGTTTGGTCTGAAATAAGAAATTTTACAACAAAAAACACAATTTATCTCCTCTCGCCGACTAATGGTTCTATAAATCAAAATGTATATCTTGAGCTCGACTGGCCAATATTAACAGGCTGCTCGGAATATGAATGGGAAATTGATACAAGTGCAAACTTTAATTCTGGTTTAAACCAAAACGGCACTACAACAAACTCATATATCTATGTTTCTAATTTACTATACAACACAACTTATTATTGGAGAGTTAAAGGCAGACATGCCGCAGATATGTCAGAGTGGAGTGATGTTTGGACATTTACTACACATAACAACATAAATTTGACTTCACCATCAAATGGTGCAACTAATATTTTGGTAGCACCTATATTAAACTACGCAAGTTCTGTAGGAAGTTTGGGATATCTATGTGAGATTGACACTTCGCAAAACTTCAATTCTACTGTTTATCAATTGCTTGAGTCTAATTCTGCCACTTCACAAGTAAACGCATCGGGTTTATTATATGGTACAACATATTACTGGCGTGCTGCTACCCGAAATGCAGTTGACACATCGGGGTGGTCAAATATTTGGAGCTTTACCACTGCCTACGAACTAACAGACGCTCCTGTTTTACTAAGCCCAGCAGACGAGTCTGTGAATATACCATACACTTCTACAAGTGTGCAATGGAATGCAAGTTCTGGAGCAGTTACATATCAATATCAGTATAGTAAAAACGCTAATTTTGAAACAGGAGTTCATTCTTTTGTAACATCAATGCTCTCTGGCACTTTTACAGGGTTGTATCCTCACACAACATATTATTGGCGTGTCAGAGGTGCGAATGCAAACGGGTACTCTCCGTGGTCACAAATTTGGGAGTTTAAAACCGAAAGTGCTAATCTTACGCCTCCTACATTAGTTTCTCCAGCAAATAATTCAGATAATGTCGATACCGATAATGTAATTATTAATTGGAGTAGCGTATTTGGAGCATCAAGTTATATTTTTGAAATTACTGAAGATGAAAACTTTATTAGTGGCGTTGTTACTCAAATGATATTGGAAACCGAAAAAGAAATAATTGGACTCGCATACGGTACTCAATATTTCTGGAGAGTAAAATCTTCCGATGGTGCAGTTGAGTCTGATTGGTCGGAAATATGGACATTTACTACCGAAACCTTTTCACTTAATGCCCCTATATTAATTTCTCCAGCAAATAACAGTATTAACATAGACTTTAATTTAGTTACTATTGATTGGAACGATGTTGTAGGAGCATCTTCATATATATATGAGTACTCAACAGATGGCACTTTTACCACTAATGTTAGTACTGATATACTCGCAACATCAGTATTAGAAATTACTGGATTATTACCAGGCACAGAATATTTTTGGAGAATTAAAGCCTCAAATGGTACACTCGATAGTGATTGGTCAGAAACCTGGTCGTTTAAAACTATAATTGATAACCTTGATACGCCTGTTTTAGTAACACCCGCAAATAACAGTATAAATCTTGATTTTAATCTTGTTACACTTGACTGGGAAGTGGTATCAAATGCCTCAAATTACACTTATGAACTAAGTTTAGACGAGGATTTTACAAATATTGTTCAGTCTGACAATTTGTCAAATACTTACATAGATATATTAAACCTAAATCCAGAAACGCAATACTTTTGGCATGTTAAATCGCATTATGAAACCATCGAAAGTGATTGGTCAGAAGTTTGGAATTTTACAACTGATATATCTATTGAAATAATTGAGAATCTACAATCGGAACTTAAAGTTTACCCAAATCCAAACAATGGAATATTTAAAATCGAAGGAAATAATATTCAAAAAGTGATAATAATAGATATTGCTAGTAAATTAGTTTATGAAAACGGCATTTCACAATTACTGTACGATATTGACATTAGTAAGCTAAAATCTGGAATCTATTTTATAGAGGTAATAATACTTGATAAAAAAATCAGTAAGAAAATTGTGGTTTCTGAATAAATCAAATTTATTTTTTGAAACATAAAAAACATTAGCTATTTTTGTTTTATACCATTAAAACAAATCAATTATGCGAAACATCTTATTAAAGTTTTTAGTCATATCTGTTATTCTATCAATTTTTACAACAAGTTCTTTTGCTCAAACAGATACAATACTTCAGAAAGAGATTAAAGCACTAACGCAAGAACTTAAAGATTACGAACATAGATTTGATATATTAGAAAAAAGCATTGACGATATTACTTGGTTTCATCGTGTAGGCGATGTGGCACATATTGATAAAGTGCGTCTTTCTAGCACAGCCAGATGGAAACCAAAAGACTCCGAAGACAAATTTCCGAACAATAAACTCCAATTCTATTCCTATGTGTTTATCCCTAAAACGGTTGACACCAACAAAAAATACCCATTAATAGTTCTTCCGCATAGTGGAATTCACTCTAATTTTTCTACTTATCATACACATATTATTCGTGAATTGATGGCTCAAGAGTATATTGTTGTTTCGGCAGAATATAGAGGCAGCACTGGATATGGAAAGAAAACGTATGAGAATATTGACTACGGAGGCAGAGAAAATGACGATGTATTAGAAAGTAGAAATTACATGATAGAAAACTATGAAATTGTTGATGAAAACCGAGTTGGTGTGATGGGTTGGAGTCATGGTGGCATGATAGCGTTAATGCAAATCTTACAACATTCTGATATGTATCAATGTGCTTTTGCTGGTGTTCCGGTAAGCGATTTAGAAAATAGAATAGCTTCGCACAATCAAGATTATTCCGATTACTTTACGTCATCTTATCATATTGGAGAGTCTATTCAAGAAAATCCAGAAGAATACAAGCGGCGTTCACCCACAACTTATGCAAAGAACTTGCAAAAACCTTTAATGATTTACACAAATACAAACGACAACGATGTTTATGTAGAAGAAGTGGAACTAATGATTGCAACATTAAAGAAACACAACAAAGATTTCAAGTATAAGATTTTCCAAAATGAATCAGGTGGACATGGCTTTGATCGAATAGACAGCAAAGAAGCCACCGATATTCGTTTTACGATTTATGAGTTTATGGGACAATATTTGAAACCAACAAAACCTTTTAAAAACGAACGAGAGATGCGAAAAGCAGCCTATAGATTTAATTAGTGTTTAAAAAGAACCAAGGGATTATCAAACCCTAAATACCTATTTTGCGTCTAATACTACTTTTTTAAGAGTTTCTTTTTGCTGAACACCAACAGCTTCCCAAATAGTTTTTCCATTTTTAAAAACCATAATCGTGGGAATACTTTTTATGCCATATTTGTTTGCAAGCTGGTCTTCGTAATCAACGTTTACCTTTATTACACGTACTTGTTCGCCAAGCTCTGCCTGAATTCCGTCAATAATTGGACCTTGAATTTTGCACGGTTTACACCAATCTGCATAAAAATCAACAATAACAGGAATGTTTCCGTTGATAATATCATCAAAACTTTCCTCATTATTTTCTACTGTAGATTTTTCGTTTTCTACGCCACTGTTATTGCAGCTAATAGTTACTGTAGTAATAAATGCCAATAAAATTATTCCATAAATTGTTTTCTTCATCGTTTTAATTTTAATTATTCTGTATCTGATTTAACTTCTTTTTTTGATTTGTCTTTAATAAATAATCCACTAATTAGATATCCTATTATAGCTCCATAAAGACCTGATAGATACCATTTTGACTGAATTGGGCAAGTTCCTGAGGCACATCCCACATAATGCCAATATAAAAATCCACCTACAAATCCAAGTATTGTTAGTGTAATTCTAAAAACCAATTTTTGCTTAAATGTTTTCATAAGTTTAACAAACAAATATATAGTATAATTGTTTATGCAAATGTTAAAAAAAGTACAATTTGCTGTGAGTAAATCGAATAGCGAACCAAAGAGCTAAGTATTGTGTGATATAGTTTGTAATCTCGAGTCTTATTAATGACTTCCAAATAGTTTTTTTGAGTTTAAGACAATAATAGGGACTGATAATAATATGACTTGGATTTGATAGAGTATCCATGTTTTTAGGTTTCTGCATAAATTACTATGTAATTATTTATAGCACTTCCTTGATTTTGTTTTTTGCAAACTCAAGGGCATTATCAATTCCATTAGGATTTTTGCCTCCAGCGGTTGCAATAAATGGCTGTCCGCCACCGCCGCCATTAATAAGTTTAGCAGTTTCGCGAATGAGGTTTCCGGCATGCAATTCTTTTTCTTTTATGAGATTTTCGGAGAATGCAATAGCAATATATGGCTTATTATCTATAACGGTTCCCAATACACATGCGAATGTATTAAGCTCTGCCCTAATTTGTGCACAAATCTCTTTAAGCCCGTTACTGTCAGAAAGCTCTATTGAGTTTACGATGATTTTTGCCTGTTGGTACTCTTCTGCACCAGAAATTAATTCTCTTTTTATTGTTTTTATTTGTGCGAGATTAAACCTTTCAATTTGTTTTTTTAGATTAGCATTTTCATCTATTAGTGCTTGTATTGTTGTTTCAATTTCTTTTGGATTATTGAATTTTTCTGCGATTTTTTGCAAATCATCAAGTTTGGTTAGTATCATTTTCTCTGCAATTTCACCTGTAATTGCTTCAATTCTGCGTACTCCTGCAGCAATTCCACCTTCTGCAATAATTTTAAAGAATCCAATCCGACCAGTGTTTTCAACGTGAGTTCCACCGCAAAGTTCAACCGAATCTCCAAATTTAACAACTCTTACTACATCACCATATTTTTCGCCAAACAACGAAATAGCTCCTATTCTTTGTGCTTCTTCAATTTTCATCAGTCTATTTTCTTCTAAACTAATGTTATTACGAACTATTTTATTAACTTTTGTTTCGACTTCACGAATTTCTTCATCTGTCATTTTATTAAAATGCGAAAAATCGAATCTTAATCTATTGCTATCAACAAGTGAGCCTTTTTGTTCGACATGGGTTCCAAGAACTTCGCGCAGAGCATGGTGCAATAAGTGAGTGGCTGTATGATTCGTGGCAGTTTCTATTCTTTTTTGTTTATTAACAACTGCTCTAAATTCATCTTGAGGATTCTCTGGTAGTTGTTTTAAAATATGAATTGTTTCGTTATGTTCTTTTATTGTATTTACGACACTATATTTTTTCTCGTTGCTTTCGAGATATCCTGTGTCACCAACTTGTCCGCCTGCCTCGGCATAAAAAGGCGTTTTGTCAAATACAAGCTGATACAAAACCGCTTTTTTCTGTTCTATTTTTCTGTATTTTGCTATTTTAATATTTGCTTCTGTTGTGTCAAATCCTATAAACTCACAATCTTTAGTGTTAGACAATAGAACTGTCCATTCGCTGGTGTCGGTATCTGCTGCATTGCGAGCACGGTCTTTTTGTTTTTTCATTTCGGCATCAAATTCCGATTTGTTAACTGTAAGGTCATTCTCCCTTGATATTAATTCGGTAAGGTCAAACGGAAATCCGTAGGTGTCGTATAGTATAAACGCTTCCTTTCCACCGATTTCTGTTCTATTATTTGTTTTGGTTTTCTTAATTTCCTGTTCTATTAGTCTGATGCCTTTGTCAAGAGTTCGTAAAAAAACTGTTTCCTCTTCTTTAATAACATTTGTAATCAATCCTTTTTGGGTTAAAATTTCTGGAAAAGCCTCACCCATTAAGTCAGCGAGGGTTTCGACTAATTTAAACATAAAAGGCTCTTTGATGTCTAAAAACGAATACGCATATCTTACAGCACGTCTCAAAATTCGTCTTATAACATATCCTGCTTTGTTGTTTGAAGGTAGTAGTCCTTCTGCAATAGCAAAAGCTACTGCTCGCAAATGGTCAGAAACCACTCTTAGAGCCATATCTGTTTTAATGTCTATTCCATAATCTTTTCCTGAAATTTTTGTAATTGCTTTAATTAGCGTCTGAAAAAGGTCGGTATCATAATTTGATTTTTTACCTTGCAGAACTGCACATAATCTTTCGAATCCCATTCCTGTATCCACATGTTTTTGTGGTAGTGTGTGCAGGCTTCCGTCGTGTTTTCGATTAAATTGTATAAAAACAAGATTCCAAATTTCTATAACTTCGTTATGATCCATATTGATCAAATCTCTGCCATTTATTTGTAGTCTTTCAGAATCGTCACGTAAGTCGATATGTATTTCGGAGCAAGGTCCACAAGGTCCTGTTTCGCCCATTTCCCAAAAATTATCTTTTTTTGACCCATGTAATATTCTATCTTTTGAAACAAATATTTCCCAGATTTTTTCGGCTTCGGTGTCAACAGGCATATTATCCTTAGTATCACCACCAAAAACAGTGATATACAAGCGTTCTTTGTCAATTTTAAAGACCTCTGTTAGTAGTTCCCACGCATATTCAATTGCTTCGGCTTTAAAATAATCGCCAAACGACCAGTTTCCTAACATCTCGAACATGGTGTGGTGGTATGTATCTCGTCCTACGTCCTCAAGGTCGTTGTGTTTGCCAGATACACGAAGACACTTTTGGGAATTAACAAGTCTTTTAAATTCGGGTTTTCTGATATCGAGAAAAATGTCCTTAAATTGGTTCATACCAGAGTTTGTAAACATTAAAGTAGGGTCGTCCTTGATAATCATTGAGGCACTTGGTACTATTTTATGTCCTTTTTTTTCAAAATACTCCTTAAAAGTGTTACGTATCTGCTTAGAATTCATCATTTTATCTTATTTTAGTAACTTACGTATATAATCAATCATTAGAATTTGCAAATTTAGAGTAAATTCTTAATTTTGCACAAAATATTATGGATAATAAGGAAAACAAACAAAATTAATGAAGTTTTTTAAGCCTAAATACAAATATAACCCTGAAACTCTTCAGTATGAGAAAATTAAATTCAGTTTCAAGCGATCACTGATTAAACTCATACCATACACTATTTCGTCTGTTGCATTTGGTGCTTTAATCATGTTTTTATATATCGTAGTTTTTGAGTCTCCCGAAGAGAGATTGTTAAGAAAGGAAAACAAGTTTTTAAAAACAAATTATGCAAAAATGAGCAAACGTCTTGAGGAGAGTGATAAGTTGCTAGAAGATATCGCAGACCGTGACAATTTTATTTATCGTACAACTTATCAGCAGGACAGTATTCCTTTTACAATTAGAAATTCTGGAGTCGGTGGTACAAATAGATATAAACATCTTGAGGGATATGAAAGTACAGATATTGTAAAAGATATAGCAAAGAAATTAGATAAAGTTGAGACTAAACTTAATATTCAATCGCTGTCATATAACGAGTTGATTAAATTAATTAAAGAACGAAAAGCCATTTATCTTGCTTTACCTATCTTACAGCCGATACATGTTAATGAGCTTACACGGATAGGATCATTTTTTGGTTATCGTCCGCATCCAATACTTGGGATAGTACACATGCACAAAGGCATTGATTTAACCGCAGCTCAAGGAACTCCTATTTACGCATCGGGTGCTGGAACTATTATTGGTATTGAGAGGAATAATACTGGCAGTGGTTATGGAAATTCGGTTCTTATCGACCATGGAGTTGACGGACTTTCAACACGTTATGCTCACTTATATACTATTAACGTAAAAAATGGTCAAAAGGTTAAACGTGGTGAGCAAATTGGAACTGTTGGAAATACTGGACTCTCTACTGGACCACACCTGCATTATGAAGTACTTATTAACGGAGCAGCTGTAAACCCATTGCGCTATATGCTTGCCCCCTCACCAGATGAATATGAGCAAATTCTTAAACTTACTGAATATCCAGGAGTTACGTTTGATTAGAATATATTCTATTCTCTTTTTGTGTTCAATACCTTGTTTTGCACAGGATAGTGTAAGTATTATTATACCCACATTTTTAGGAAGTGAAAATAGAAATTACTACGGAAATCAAGCACCCGAAAAACTTGATGTAATATGGAAAACAAGTTTAGGCGGAGGTCTCACAGTTATTCCGAATAAAGCTAAAGATACCGTAAAAATGTATGGTGCTGGTTGGACTGGACAACCTCTTCTTGTACAGGAAGGCACGAAACTATTTCTTATTCAAGGAGCTTTTGATTATAACCTTAGAAAAATTGATGCCGAAACGGGTAAAGTTATTTGGAAATATGCTTATGATGATGTAATAAAAAGCTCTGGCAGTATGTGGATAAATCCTTATAAAGCAAATTCTGACCCTGATAAATATGTAATCTTCCAAGGTAGCCGTAGAGGGTTTGAAAAAGACTTATGGGATGATATTATTCCCAGTTATAGAGCTGTATCATATAGAACAGGAAAAGAACTTTGGAGATATAATTCAGTTAAGGGTGGCTCATTTAGCAGAGATGTTGATGGTACAGCTCTAATTGTTGATGATACGCTATTTATTGGTTTAGAATCTGGTCATTTTGTGGCACTAAATCCTAATCCAGATTCAATAAAATATCGTAAAAGTATTAAGCAACCTGATGAGTATTTTAACTTAAAACTTTATACTGACCAAGATATTAGTGATCATAATTCAAATGTTGTTATAGAAAGTGCCCCGTCTCTGTTGCGTAATCATATTTATATAACTTCTGGTGCAGGATATTTGTATGGATATAACAGAAATACACAGGAAATAGATTTTTCTTTTTACACCGGTTCTGATATGGATGGCTCGCCAATTGTTACCCGTGATAGTTGTATTCTTATTTCTATAGAGAAACAATATATTACTGGTAAAGGTGGTGCTATGTTGATTGATCCGTCTAAGCATCAGGATTCTTGCGTTGTGTGGTTTTTCCCAACTCAAGATAGTGTTTTTACCGACTGGCGAGGAGGAATTATTGGCTCTTGTGCTATTAATGATATGTATATTAGCAAAAAACAGAACTCTTTGGCAGCGTTTGTTGGTATTGACGGCTATACTTATGTTGTTGAAAACGAATTTACGAACCCAGATGACTCGACACTTTGTCCTAATAAATTACACACACATTTAAAACCTCAACTTGTATTCAAATATAAAACTGGCATTTCGATTTCCACTCCTATTTTTACAGAAAATAGACTTATTGTGCTTACTTACAATGGTCTATATATGTTTGAATATGATGACAAATGTATTTTTAAACTTCGTGAAAAGAACCGGAATATCAGAGGTGAGGCAACTCCAATAATGCACAATAAGAGATTATATGTTGCTTCGAGAGATGGTTATTTATACTGTATCGGAAAAAAATAAAAAAGACCAGAAGTTAACTGGCTTTAGAATTAAGGGTTTATGATTTTACTTAGTCTCTGATAAGAAAACGATTTCGACAAGCTCAATGTGGCACGTTATTCTCGTTTCTGAAACAGTCGATTACAATAGTAAACTCCTTGATTTTAGAAACTTCGAAAGCCTTATCTTTGACGTTTTCTTATCAGAGACGGAAAAAAGACCGTTTTCTTGTGGACACTACTTAATCAATTTTTCTTAAAGTTTTGGTTGATAGTTTTTGTCCGTCAATTATTAAAGAATAAAAATATGTTCCATTATCTGTTTCAGTTTCTGATAAAATAATATTTCCTTCTCCTCTTTCGTAAATGACAATATCTTTAACATACGAGCCGTCAACAGCAGTTATTTTTAGTACAGCATTTTCAACTTCTTGTGGGATATAGTAACTGATGTTTGTCGTGTTTTTATAAGGGTTTGGTGCATTTTGGAATAATCTTGCACTGGTGTATTTAACGCTTTCTTTTCCAGAAACTAATAGTTCTAATGCTGCTACTCTCGCTTCTAAATCAGCAACTAAAGCTTGCAAATCAACACTTACAGACGCTCCGTTTTCAATATCAATTTGTAAAATAGTTCCTGTTAATGTTGCATCAACGAGATCTTGACTGTCATTATTTATGTTAATCCATTCTGTTCCATTATGTACTTTTAAAGTATGCTCTGTTGCATCCATATATACTTCGCCTTCAATCCCAGATGGAGCTTCGGTTAATGGATTAAATAACATTGTACTGTCAGTTCTAATAGTCCCTAATACATCAAGTTTTGTTGTAGGTGACCATGTACCTATTCCTACATTACCGCTGCCTTTTAAAGATAAAGTTGAGGAAGGGGTTCCGGGTGCAATTCTAAATGGTAACAGATTCTCATTAGTTACATCTCTAATAAAGAAGTTAGCCTCATTACCTGCTATATCCCATAGTTGAGCACTATATCCGTAAGAAGTGTTTTGCTCTAGTCCTATTGCTGGAGTATCTCCTGAGTTTATATGAACATCTTTTGCTGGATTTGTTGTGCCTATACCAATTTTTCCGTTATGCCCGATAACAAATGAGTTGTTTGTCGCACCTGACATAATTCGAAATGGCATTGTAAGGTTTGTAACATCTTCTACACCGAAATAATTCGCCCCTCCACTTTCAGTATCATTAATTTTTATTGCCCAATCATTACTGGCAAACTCTCCAGGAGTGCTTGTGTCGTCAAATAATAACCGAATATTATTTTCTTTCATTATCATTGTTGTAAATTCAACACTTGTGTTATCAGTCATATCAGCACCTATACCTAGTTTGCCAGATACAAATAAATCTTCTGTAATATTTTGCTTAGATTGATTTTCTTCTATTTGTCTTTGAGGAGCATGAAGTTTAGGCTGATTATTGACTATAGATAAATTTGGAGACACAGAGATTGGTCGTCCATTGTTCCCATTTTGGGCATAGATTACACTACTT